>CANTGP010000137.1 GCA_947653315.1 uncultured Lachnospiraceae bacterium | reverse complement strand
ATTTTCCTTTATCCGGCAATCCTTTGGATTAACCGCAGACTGGAACACAGTGAAAAAAGGAGTGCGAAAAAGTTTGTTTGAACGTTTGAAAGAAAATTTCCTGAATACGGTAAGCATACGTCTGATGGTCCTTACGGTCATCATCCTTGCACTTGGCGGCGTACTGGTCTACCGTGTTTTTGATTTACAGATTGTGAACGGGGAACATTATTTGGCGGAATTCCGGTTTAAAACGACCAAAGAACGCTCCCTGTCCAGTACGAGGGGAAATATTTACGACCGCAACGGCAAATGCCTTGCCTACAACGAACTTGCCTATAATGTTACCATCGAGGATGTTTATGAGTCGGGAAGGCGTAAAAACGCCCAGTTGAACGAAACCATTTACAATTTAATCAAAATGATTGAAAAAAACGGCGACAGCATCATCAACGATTTTAACGTGATTATCGATGCGGACGGCAATTATGCCTTTGCGGTGGAAGACCGGCAGTTAAAACGCTTTCTTGCGGATGTTTACGGCTATACTTCTTACGACGCCATGCTGGCGGACCAGAAAAACGGCTATAAATACGCCACAAAGACAGCGGCGGAAGTGGTGTATGACCTTTGTTCTTCCACCCGGTTCGGCATCGGTAACTATACGGATCCCGATGACCGCAGCACGTTTGTGCCGGAACTCGGTTATACCAAGGAAGAAGTCCTGAAAATACTGACGGTCCGTTTCGCCATGAATGCCAACAGTTACCAAAAATACATTGCCACCGTGGTAGCCACCAATGTAAGCGAGGAAACGGTGGCGGTGGTCATGGAAAACAGCGATATCCTAAAAGGGGTATCCGTAGCGGAAGATACCGTGCGCCGGTATGTGGACAGCATTTATTTCTCCCAAATTATCGGTTATACGGGAAAGATATCGCAGGACGAAATGACGGCATTGAACGACGGGGAAGACCCGAAATATGAGTTAAACGACATTGTCGGGAAATCGGGCATCGAATATTCCATGGAAGCCGAGCTCCAGGGAACGAAAGGTTCCGAGGATGTGGTGGTGGACCATGTGGGCAAAGTCATCGAAACGAGCAACCGTGTGGAGCCCGTGGCGGGCAATGATTTGTACCTGACGCTTGACAGCGACCTCCAGGTGGCGGTATACCACATACTGGAAGCAAAACTGGCAAGTATTCTGCTTACCCAAATCCGCAATATCAAGGAATATAATCCGGAAGAACACGGCAGCAACATCCTCATTCCCATCGACGACGTTTATTATGCGCTGTTTAACAATAACATTATCGATACGGCGCATTTTACGGCAGACGGGGCGGGGGAGACGGAAACCGCCGTCCAGGAAGCGTTCGTAATACGTAAGGAAGCGGTCATGGACGGATTGCGCGCCGAACTGACGGAAAAAAAGACGCCGTACCTGGAACTGCCTGTGGAATACCAAGTTTACCAAAGCTATATCACCACCCTGCTTTATGACAACGGTATCATCATGGAAAGCGAGCTGGATACTTCCGATGCCACATACCTCGCCTGGAGCAGGGACGAGGTCATCAGCCTGAACGAATACCTGAATTATGTCATTTCAAAAAACTGGGTGGATGTGACGAAGTTAAACCTGACCGGGAAATATTCCAATTCCGGGGAAGTCTATGAAAAACTGTTGGATTATATCTTTGAATCCATCGACAATAATACCGGTTTTAATAAACGGATTTACCGGTACATGATCCGTGACAACGCCATTACCGGCAGACAGGTATGCAGCCTCCTTTTGGAGCAGGAGCTTGTAACCGTGGAAGCGGAAGAACTGGAGCGGTTCCAAAGCGGGCTGATTTCCCCTTATGAATTCATGCGCAGCCGTATCCGCAATTTGGACATCACCCCGGCACAGCTTGCGCTGGACCCCCATTCGGGTTCCGTGGTGCTTACGGACGTCAATACCGGGGAGGTGCTTGCCCTTGTTTCCTACCCGGCATATGACAATAACCGGATGGCAAACGGTGTGGATGCCGAATACTTTAATTCCCTGTTAAACGACCTGTCCACGCCAATGATTAACTACGCCACGTACCAAAAGACGGCACCCGGTTCCACGTTTAAAATGGTGTCCGCCACGGCGGGGCTTATGGAAGGCGTTATCGACCTTTCCACTACCGTCCAGTGTACGGGGACTTTCGACAAACTGGAGGATGATCAGCCGCCCCATTGCTGGAACCGCGGCGGACACGGAACCTTAAATGTTTCCGGAGGAATCCAGAATTCCTGTAACCTTTACTTTTATGAAGTGGGGTACCGTCTCGGCACCGTAGGCGACCGTTATATGACCGATATCGGTCTTGAAAAACTGACAAAATACGCGGATATGTACGGACTGACGGAAACCTCGGGCATTGAAATCGAGGAGTCCACACCGCAGGTTTCGGACATGGACCCCGTCCGTTCCGCCATCGGACAAGGTACCAATAACTTTACCACTGTCGGACTTGCGCGATACATTACAACGGTAGCCAACAGCGGAACGTGCTATAATTTAACATTATTGGATAAATTGACCGACCACAGCGGCAAATTAATCGAAGACTATACGGCAAAAGTCCGCAATACCATCGAAATGGACGAATCCTATTGGGATGCCATCCATTCCGGTATGCGAAAAGTGGTGGAGGCAAAAAGTTATTACGGCGATTTGGGCGTCAACGTGGCGGGGAAAACGGGAACGGCGCAGGAGAGCAGAAGCAGGCCCAACCACGCCCTGTTCGTTTGCTACGCACCATACGAAAACCCGGAAATCGCCATTGCCGTCCGTGTGGCAAACGGTTACACCTCCGATTATTCGGCACAGATTGCGAAAGACGTCATCAAATATTATTATCATCTGGCAGACGAGGAAGAACTGGCAGGCAATGCACAGGAGTTGACCGGCGGAAGCCTGAACGCGGATTAACGGGCCCGCGCCGTCTGCATAAAGGAGCAGGTACACATGAAAAATACGGTTATTATCAAAAGTTTCCAAAACGGGATTTCCGTTTACTTAAACGGGGAAATTCCCTTTGACGAGCTGCTGGGGGAAGTAGCGTTTAAGTTCCGGGAATCCAGCAATTTCTTTAAGGATGCGAAAATGGCGATTTCCTTTGAAGGAAGACGCCTGTCGGACGAGGAGGAACGGATGCTTTTAAACGTCATCTGTGAAAATTCCGATTTGCATATCGTCTGTCTGGTGGGAAAGGACGAGGAAACCAACCATAATTATTTAAAAGCCATCCAGCAGTTGGAGCGCCATAAGGAAGACGGGAACGAAGGGCAGTTTTACCGGGGAACCTTAAAAAACGGACAAGTATTGGAAACCGAATCCAGTATCGTCGTTTTGGGGGATGTCTATCCGGGCAGCGCCATCATTTCCACCAAAGACATCGTCATCCTTGGCGGCCTGTTCGGCAAAGCCTATGCGGGCGGAAACGGCAGCGGGGGACATTATGTGGCTGCGCTTGAAATGTCGCCGGAGAGATTACAAATCGGTGATTTCAAATATAAAACAACCAAACAGATGAAGTGGTCGATTAGGCCAAAGGTACAGCCGAAAATAGCGTACATAAAGGATGAGCGGGTCGTAATGGAGCCCATCACCAAAGAATTACTGGACGATCTGCCGTTATAGGGATTGCCCAGGGGACGAAATTAATTCATGGAGGTAAGTATATGAGTGAAGTAATTGTCGTCACGTCAGGGAAAGGCGGGGTAGGGAAAACCACTACCTCAGCAAATGTCGGTACCGGTTTGGCAGCCATGGGGAAAAGCGTAGTCCTGATTGACACGGACATCGGGCTTAGGAATCTGGATGTGGTCATGGGACTGGAAAACAGGATTGTTTACAATTTAGTGGATGTCATTGAAGGAAAATGCCGCGTCAAACAAGCGCTCATCAAGGACAAACGCCACCAAAGTCTTTATCTGATGCCTTCGGCACAGACGAGGGACAAGTCCGCGGTGACGCCGCCGCAGATGATTAAAATGATCGCGCAGTTAAAGGAGCAGTTCGACTATATCATCCTGGACTGCCCCGCAGGCATCGAGCAGGGCTTCCAAAATGCCATTGCGGGGGCGGACCGGGCTTTGGTGGTCACGACGCCGGAAGTCTCCGCCATACGGGATGCGGACCGCATCATCGGATTACTGGAAGCCAACGAATTCAAAAAAATCGACCTCGTTATCAACCGGCTGCGCTACGACATGGTCAAACGCGGCGAAATGATGACCGCTTCGGATGTGGTGGACATCCTGTCCATTCCGTTAATCGGCGTCGTGCCGGATGATGAAAACGTAGTCATAGCAACGAATCAGGGGGAACCTCTCGTAGGAAACAGCACCATGGCAGGCAGGGCATACCAAAATATCTGTGAGAGGGTGCTTGGAAAGGAGATCCCGTTCATCGATTTTGAAAAAACCATTTCCTTTTGGACAAGGGTTACGGGCATCTTTTCCGCCAAAGCCAGAAGGGAGGGGTAACAATGGGTTTCACAAACATTTTTAAAAGGAAAAGCTCCAAGGATATCGCAAAGGACCGGTTAAAAATCCTGTTAATATCCGACCGGGTAAACTGTTCGCCGGAAATGATGGAAATGATAAAAACGGATATCGCTAAGGTCATCTCAAAATACATGAAGATCGATGCACAGAGCATGGAAATCCAAATCACAAAGACAAGCACGAAAGGACTGGGGAAAACGCCCGCCCTGTACGCAAACATACCTATTTTGGATTTGAATAAATAGAAAATCTGACGGAAAGGATAAAGCATGTTAAAGCAATATAAGATACGGAATTATGATTTTAAACTGGTCATTCTTGTGGTGGCGCTGACGGTCATCGGCATTTTCGCGGTGGGAAGCGCCGCCGATGAATCGCTGCAGCGGACACAGATCATGGGGTTTATTTTCGGCTCCTTTTTGATGCTTGTAATCTCACTGTTTGACTATTCCGTACTTTTAAAGCTATACTGGCTGTCCTATATCGGCTCCATCGGGCTTTTGCTGCTGGTGTATGTATTCGGGGAAACCACCAGCGGCGCCCAAAGATGGATTACTTTACTGGGAATCCGTTTCCAACCGTCGGAACTTGCAAAAATATTGTTGATTCTCTTTTATGCACAGTTTATAATGAAACATAGGGAAAAACTGAATACCTTTAAGAATATCGGCCTGTGCTGCCTTTTCATACTGCCGTCGCTGTATTTCATCTATAAACAGCCGAACCTGTCGACGACCATCGTCGTGGCGGTCATGTTCTGTGTCATTATGTTTGTGGGCGGCGTCAGTTGGAAGCTGGTCGCGGGGATTCTTGCCGTATTTATTCCTACGGCGATTATTCTGTTTACCATTATTATCCAGCCGGACCAGACATTGATTAAGGATTACCAGCAGGCGCGTATCCTTGCTTTCCTGTACCCGGATAAATATGCGAACGCCGAGGCGTACCAGCAGCTTAATTCCATTATGGCCATCGGTTCCGGGCAGTTGTACGGGAAAGGCTATAAGACAAACGAAATCAGCTCCGTAAAAAACGGGAATTTTATTTCGGAGCCGCAGACGGACTTTATTTTTGCCGTTATCGGCGAGGAATTCGGGTTTGTCGGTTCCTGTGTGGTCATTGTCCTTTTGGTGCTTGTCACGCTGGAGTGCATCTTTATCGCACACCGGGCAAAAGACCTTGCCGGGAGCATCATAGCGGCGGGAATGGCGGGACTTATCGGTTTTCAGGGGTTTTTAAATATTGGGGTGACGACGATGCTGCTTCCGAATACGGGGGTAACGCTACCGTTTGTAAGTTACGGGCTGACCTCCCTTGTCAGTCTGTATATCGGAATCGGCTTCGTACTGAATGTTGGTCTGCAATGCAAAAAATATTACTAGAAACTATGACTGGATAAGAGAGGGTACAACAATGAATATTGCACTGATTGCACACGATGCCAAGAAAAAGCTGATGCAGAATTTCTGCATCGCGTACAAGGGGATTCTGAGCAAAAACGCACTGTATGCCACGGGGACAACGGGCCGGCTGATTGAAGAAGTAACCAACTTAAGCATTTATAAATACCTTGCCGGACATTTGGGGGGCGAACAGCAGTTATGTGCGCAGATTGAGGCCAACGACATTGACCTTGTGATTTTCTTACAGGATCCGCAGGCGCCGAAATCCCATGAGCCGGGCGTAAATAATGTGATGCGCCTGTGCGACATGTACAACATTCCGTTGGCGACAAACCTTGCATCTGCGGAATTGCTGATTAAATCCCTGGACAGAGGAGACTTAGAGTGGCGTGAAATGTATAAATAAGATTGACATCCAAAAGAAAAAAGAGAAAATGGCGGAAATAACGGAACCAATGGAACCAAAAACGGAAAAAAAGGAAACGGGAAGAAAGAAACCCGGCGTGTTAGCCGCCCTGATAATCGCCACCGCATTTTTTACGGGCTGCGGCGGCAAATCCTTTGAAATGGCGTATTCCCCGGACTATCCGGTCAGCGGTTTCCGCATGGATTCCCCGTCGGAAAGCGACGACATGGCGGAACCCTTTGCCATGGATTTATGCGTGGTGGACAAAGACGTCACGGCGGGAACCGACGTGGATTTGTCCCAGTCGGAGGCGGCAGGGCTTTTCTGCCGCGACGATAAGCAGACGATTTATGCCAAAAATGTACACGAACAACTGGCGCCGGCAAGTTTAACCAAAATCATGACGGCTTTGGTCGCTTTAAAATACGGTTCGCCGGATACCATGCTGACGGCGTCGGCAAACGTAAAAATCACGGAAGCGGGCGCACAGCTCAGCGGGATTAAGGAAGGGGACCAAATGACGCTTACCCAGGCGCTCCACCTGCTTTTAATTAATTCCGGCAACGATGCCGCCGTGCTGATTGCGGAAGGCATCGGCGGTTCCGTGGAGAATTTCTGCGATATGATGAACAAAGAGGCATTGGCGCTGGGCGCGACCAATACCCATTTTTCCAATCCGCACGGTCTGACGGCGGAAGACCATTACGTGACGGCTTATGACATGTACCTGATTTTTAACGAAGCGTTGGAATACCAGTTAATTAACGAAATCATCCAAATGCCCAGCTACACAACCGTATACCATGACCGGGAAGGCAGGGAAAAGGAGATTACCGTCAACAATTCCAACCAATACCTGCAGGGGGCGGAGACCGCACCGGGTACGGTTACGGTCATCGGCGGAAAGACCGGAACCACCAAGGCGGCAGGACGGTGCCTGATTTTGCTGTCCAGGGATGCGTCGGGAAAATCTTATATTTCGGTCATCCTCCGTTCCGAAACGGGGGAAACGCTCTATGGGGGCATGACGGATTTACTTGGGGAAATTAAGAATTAGCAGTTGTTTTTTAAGGCAAGATAAACTATAATGGAATTAGGTCGTTTTCGAGACCGAATTTACTTTAGGAGGGTTCACCAATGGTTCAATTAATAGCAGGTAAAAAAGGTAAGGGCAAGACAAAACATTTATTGGACAAGGTAAATGCAGAAGTAAAGACCGCATCGGGTAACATTACATACTTGGACAAAAGCACGGACAACCGTTTTACTGGCTTACAGGCAAGTTCCACAACGAAGAGCCCGG
>CANTGP010000136.1 GCA_947653315.1 uncultured Lachnospiraceae bacterium | reverse complement strand
GCCGCCCCGCCAAAAAATCCCTCCCGTGCGTCCGCCCCCCAACATAACATTCAGGTTGAACTGTTACTGTTTGTGTTGGTCTGAATGTTGTCACTCATATTCTTCCTTTCAGGCGCAAAAAAGACGCATACGGTAAACTTCCGCACCTATAAGGAAAGCTCTAAGGATAAGCGGGCAAAGAAAACCCCAAAGGAAATTGAGAAAATGAAATAAGTTAAAGTGTAAGTTAAAAAATAACTTAAAAATAAGAAAAAGAGGAAAAACGACGAAAACAACCGATATTGGTTTGTGCATATTATACAAAATCAAAGACTTGAAATTGTATAAATAGAAGAAATGAATAAAAATAACAATAATTAGTGATTAAAAGCAAGAATAAGTGATGATTAAAAATTAAAGTTAAATATAATTAAATTAAAGTTACACGAACGACAGGAAACAAAAAGTTGACGGTCGGATAAATTACAAATTTTTTAAATTTCAAAGGAGGTTTTATTATGAAACTGAAAAAAGTTTTAGGACTCAGTCTCGCAGCAGTTATGGCTCTCTCCGTAGTGGGATGCGGCGGCGGTAACGCGGACACACCGGCTCCTGCGGATACGGCGGCAGAGACAACGAATACGACGGAAACGGCTCCGGCAGATAATGCGGCAGAGACAACGGATACGGCGCCTGCAGAGACGGCTCCGGCAGATACCGCTTCCACCGGTGAATTGAAATATACGGATATCGTTCTCGGTGAGAGCTATACGGACATTACCACAAGCATTAAATGGTTAACCCACAGGACGGACTTAATCGAAAGCGGAGCAATCGCCGATTACATTGCGGCATTCAATGAAATGTACCCGAACATTACGGTTGAAGTGGAAGGTATTACGAATTATGCGGACGATGCGCTTTTACGTCTTTCCGCAGGCGACTGGGGCGACATCATGATGATTCCTACGGTTGACAAGAACCTTCTTAGCGAATACTTCACACCTTTCGGCACTTTGAGTGAAATGGATTCCGTAGTAAGGTTTGCAAATAACTGGATGTACGATGACATCGTTTACGGCGTGGCTACAACGGGTAACGCACAGGGTATCGTATACAACAAGGCAGTATTCGAGGCAGCGGGCGTAACGGCTATTCCCAAGACTCCCGATGAGTTTATCGCAGCATTACAGGCAATCAAGGACAATACGGATGCAATTCCGCTCTATACCAACTACGCGGCAGGCTGGACCATGGGCGCATGGGATGCTTACATCGGCGGTTCCGCAACGGGTTCCGCGAAGTACATGAACCAGGAACTCCTTCACGCAAAAGATCCTTTCAAGGATTACGGTGACGGAACACATGCATATGCGGTATATAAGATTCTCTATGATGCGGTTGCAAACGGCCTGACCGAAGACGATTACATGACGACCGACTGGGAAGGCTGCAAAGGCCAGATTAACAACGGCGAAATCGGATGTATGGTATTAGGCTCCTGGGCATTCTCCCAGATGGTGGAAGCGGGCGACCACGGCGACGATATCGGATATATGTCCTTCCCGATTACCGTAGGCGGCAAACAGTACGCATCTGCAGGCCCCGACTACAACTATGGTATTAACGTAAACGCTTCCGACGACAACAAAGCGGCAGCAATGGTATTCGTAAAATGGATGACCGAAAAATCCGGGTTCAGCTTCAATGAAGGCGGCGTTCCCATCGACGTAAACGGCGAATATCCTGATTTGTACTCCGCATTTGAAGGCATTGATTTCGTGGCTGACGAACCGGCTTTGGCAGGGGAAGAAGATTTCCTGAACGAACTGAACGCAGAATCCGAAATCAACATCAATGCAGGCGGTGACAGCAAGATCCAGCAGATTATCGAGCACGCATCCAACGGCGACATGACTTTCGACGACATCATGGCTGACTGGAACCAGAGATGGTCCGACGCACAGGAAGTAGTAGGCGTGGAAGTAAAATAACCGGAAAGACCGGATGAAGTGAATGAACATAAGGAACTGCATAGAGCCAAGGGGCATTCTCCTTGGCTCTGACATTCCATAAGCGGGGGCCCCGCATGGGAAAACGGAAGCGGGGGACTGGTGAAAAAAGGAGGAAAGGGTATGGCGGCAACTACAAACCAAACAACACAGCCGAAACAAAAGGAACCGTTCAATCTGGTAAAGTGGGCGAAAAGCAGGAAGGGTCAGAGATCGATCATCATTGTGGCATTTATGTTCATTCCGCTGCTGCTGCTTTTCACGTTTACGTATTTACCGTTTGGCGAGATGTTCCGGTTCAGTTTTTACCGGATGAAATACATCGGACCGAAAAAATTTGTCGGATTGGATAATTACATACAGGTTTTCAAAAGGGATGACTGCTTTGGCGCCTTAAAGCTCAGCCTTTACTACATAGGAGGCGCTTTGCTGCAGCTTGTCCTTGCCTTATACCTTGCGACCATGCTCAGCTTCAAGGTAAAGGGCGGCAATATCTTCAAGGGATTCATGTTTTTCCCTTACTTAATCAGCGGTATTGCCATCGGTTTTATCTTTAAGTTCTTTTATACAAGGGGATTTGTTTTGGATACGGTATTGCAGTGGTGCGGTTTTGAATTGGATAACCTTCCGTACTGGCTGAGGGACCAGCGGATTAACAATATATCTTTGGTGGCAACGAGTGTATGGCGTTATTTCGGACAGAACATGGTATTGTTCATCGGTGCGATTATGTCCGTGGACGCGGATTTGTATGAAGCGGCGGATTTGGACGGTGCGAATAAATTCCACCAGTTTATCTACATTATCCTGCCGAGTATCAAAACGATTGTTACCCTGAACGTGATTCTTTCCATTACCGGATCGCTCAGCGCATTCGAGCCTCCTTACGTTATTACGAACGGCGGCGCCGGAACGGGAACTTATTTCGTTATCATGAACGAAATTGCCCATGTAAGCCAAAAGGTAGGCTTGGCATCGGCGATGGCAATCGTACTGTTAATGATTATTTTTGCGGCGACTATTTTGCAGAAATTGTTCTTCAAGTATGTGTTTAAGGATGCGGAAGACGAGAATAAAAACGCAGGTATCAAACGTGAGAAGCAGTTGGCAAGATACAGGGCAAGAAAGGGGTTGAAGTAATATGACAGCATTTGGTAAAATTAAAAGTGGGTTGTTGACATTCTTAAAATATTTTTCCTTGGTGTTTTTTTCCTTCATCGCCATTCTGCCGGTGGTATCCTGCGTGATTACGGCGTTTAAGACGGCGGAGGAATACCAGAGTACCAATGTTATGACACTTCCGGAAAGCTGGCTGAATTTCTCCAACTTCGTGGAGGCGTTCCAAAGGGCAAACATGGGGCGGGGATTTTTGAACTCCGGAATCGTGCTGGTATGCGTGCTGGCAGGTTCCATCATAATCGGGACGCAGCTTGCGTATATCCTGAACCGTTTTGAATTTCCCGGTAACGGATTGATCCGTAACCTGTTCCTTTTTGCCACACTGCTTCCGGGCGTTGCGATGCAGGTATCGGTATACTCCATTATGAATGCACTGGGATTTATTAACCACCTGTACGGATATATTATATTGATGATGGGAACGGATGTCATATCCATTTACATCTTCATCCAGTTCTTTGAGAACATTCCGGTCTCTTTGGATGAATCCGCGATTGTGGACGGCGCTTCTTACTTTACGATTTACGGGAAGATACTTCTCCCGCTGTTAAAGCCGGCAATCGTAACGTCCATGATTTTAAAGGGTGTCGGAACTTATAACGAATACTACATGGCGCAGTTATATCTGCAGGATAAGACGAAGCTGGGAACCGTGGCGACTTCCCTATTCACCTTTACGGGACCGCTGGGAAGCCAGTACAACCTGATTTGTGCGGGGGTTATCATTTCGCTTCTGCCGGCTCTGCTGATTTTCATTCTCTGCCAGAAACAGATTTACAGCGGTCTTGCCGCAGGCGCCGTAAAAGGATAAGGTTAGGCTTAGGAAGCCGGGATAGGAAGGAGTTATTATGTTAGCAGGAGAAATGCGGGAACATCTGGAAAACGTGATTATACCTTTTTGGGAAGGGCTTAAGGACAATTCCGAAGGCGGTTACTACGGCTGGGTCGGATATGACCTGAAAGTGGACGAAAAGGCGGTAAAGGGTTGTATCTTAAACAGCAGGATATTGTGGTTTTTTTCCAATGCCTATAAGATACTGAAAGAGGAAAAGCTGCTGGAGGATGCAAGGCACGGCTTTGAGTTCATGAAGAAATACTGCATGGATAAAAAATACGGCGGGATTTACTGGTCCATCCGTTACGACGGGGAACCGGAGGAGACGATTAAGCATACGTACAACCAGGCATTTGCCATTTACGCCCTTTCTTCCTATTATGACGCGGGCGGGGATAAGGAAGCGCTGGATATGGCGTTTGAATTGTTCCGCATCATCGAGGAAAAATGTACGGACGAAGTAGGGTATTTGGAATGCTTCAGCCGCGCTTTTGAGGAAATTGAGAACGATAAACTTTCCGAAAACGGCGTGATTGCGGATAAGACGATGAACACGCTCCTGCATGTACTGGAAGCCTATACGGAGCTTTACCGTGTGAGCGGGGATGCCCGGGTGGGGGAGAGGTTAAAGTGGATTTTGGATACCTTTGCCGACAAGGTATACAATCCCCCCCTGCACCGGCAGGAAGTGTTCTTTGATGCACAGATGAATACAATCCTGGATTTGCATTCCTACGGCCACGATATCGAGACGGCATGGCTGGTGGACAGGGCGCTGGAAGTCCTGAATGATGAGGGATATACGCGGAAACTGCGTCCGGTAACAAAAGATTTAACCGCCCAAATATACAAAACGGCGTTTGACGGCCATTCCCTTGCCAACGAGTGCGAAAAGGGCGTGGTAGACGAGACCCGTATTTGGTGGGTACAGGCGGAAACCGTGGTGGGATTCTTAAACGGGTATGAAAAGGATTCTTCCAAAACGGAGTACCTGGATGCGGCAAAAAGCGTATGGGAGTTTATTAAAGAGTATGTGGTGGATCAACGAGACGGAAGCGAGTGGTACTGGAAAGTGGATAAGGAAGGAAAGCCCATCGGGGAAGAACCCATTGTGGAACCGTGGAAATGCCCGTACCATAATGGCAGGATGTGCTTTGAGGTGATAAGGAGGAGCGAGAATGTCCCGGAATTTGCATAAAAAATATTATGAGGAACTTGAGAAATACGAAGCGCTGGTAAACCGTAAAAATGAGGTGGACGGGGATTTTTACAACGGTGTTTACGACCGGTATAAATATCCCGTGCTGACGAGGGAACATATTCCGTTAACCTGGCAGTACGATTTAAACCCTGAGACAAATCCTTATTTCATGAAACGGCTGGGCATTAATGCGGTGATGAATTCGGGAGCCATTGAATTAAACGGAAAATATTATTTGGTTGCCCGTATCGAAGGGGATGACAGGAAATCCTTCTTCGGCGTGGCGGAGAGCGATAACGGTATCGACGGTTTCCGTTTTTGGGATTATCCGATTCTCCTGCCGGACACCTGTCCGGAAGAAACCAACGTCTATGACATGCGCCTGACGAAGCACGAAGACGGTTATATTTACGGCGTGTTCTGCTCCGAAAGCAAGGATACTACGGTGAACGATTTGTCCGCGGCGGTGGCTGCGGCGGGAATCGTCCGGACGAAGGATTTGAAGAATTGGGAAAGACTGGATAACCTGGTGACGTTAAAATCCCCCCAGCAGAGGAACGTGGTGCTCCACCCGGAATTCGTGGACGGGAAGTATGCGTTTTACACAAGGCCCATGGATGATTTTATCGAAACCGGATCGGGCGGCGGCATCGGCTTCGGGCTGTGTGAGGACATTACCCATGCGGTGGTGGACGAGGAGAAGATGACCAGCATAAGGAAGTACCATACGATTACGGAAGCCAAGAACGGCGCCGGCGCGGTACCCATTAAGACGGAAAAGGGATGGATTCATATCGCCCATGGCGTGCGCAATACGGCAGCAGGGCTCAGGTACGTGATTTATGCTTTTGCCACCGACTTAAAAGATCCTTCCAAGGTTATTGCGGAGCCGTCCGGCATGTTGATCGGTCCCAGGGGATGGGAACGCGTGGGCGATGTGTCCAACGTGGTATTTACCAACGGGGCGATTGCAAAAGACAACGGGGAAGTGCTGATTTACTATGCGTCCAGCGATACGAGGATGCATGTGGCGGCGACGACGGTGGAGAAGCTGCTGGATTATGTGTTCCATACGCCTGCGGATCCGCTGCGTTCCGTGGAGTGCGTGGCACAGAGATGTGATTTAATCCGTAAGAACCTGGAGTTTTTGGGTAAAAATTAATGCGGAATAAAGCCGAATGAAGCGGAATGAAGCGGAATGAAGAAAGAATTAAAAAATTAATGAAAAGCAGAATCAAAAAAGGAAGCAAACACTGAAAATTAAGGGAAAAAACCAAAAACAAAACATGAAAGCAGGAAAGGGAAAGGGTACAGAAAAATGGGTAATGTAAAAATGATCAGCGCTCCGGTAAAAAACGTGCCTTGGCAGGAAAGGCCGGAAGGACTCAAAGACGCTCCGATTTGGAGATACAGTGAAAACCCGATTATCGGAAGGAATCCGGTAAAGGGTGTGGCAAGAATATTCAACAGTGCGGTAATGCCTTACGGCGATGAATTTATCGGCGTGTTCCGCGGCGAGCAGGTGAACGGGATTCCCTATATTTACATGGGAAGGAGCAAGGACGCCATCCATTGGGAGTTTGACGAGGAGAAGATTCCTTTCGTGGACGAGGAAGGCAAGCCTTTTATGCCGGTATACGCTTATGACCCCCGTTTGGTGAAAGTGGAAGATACTTATTATATCATTTGGTGCCAGGATTTTTACGGCGCGGCAATCGGAATGGCGAAGACGACGGATTTTAAAACGTTTGTCAGGCTGGAGAACCCGTTCCTTCCGTTTAACAGGAACGCGGTGCTGTTCCCCAGGAAGATTAACGGCAACTTCATGATGTTAAGCCGTCCCAGCGACAGCGGACATACGCCGTTCGGGGATGTGTTCGTAAGCGAAAGCCCGGATTTGGTATACTGGGGCAAGCACAGGCATGTCATGGGCAAAGGAAATGAGTGGTGGGAGTCCTTAAAAATCGGCGGCGGCGCGGCTCCTATCGAAACGACGGAAGGATGGCTTCTGTTCTACCATGGCGTGAGCGGAACCTGCAACGGTTATGTTTATTCCATCGGCGGAGCGATTCTCGATATCGATAACCCGTCCATCGTAAAATACAGGTGTGAGAATTTCCTCCTGACCCCGGAAGAATGGTATGAGGAAAGGGGATTTGTTCCGAACGTATGCTTCCCCTGCGCTACCATCCATGATTCCGAGAGCGGAAAGATTGCGGTTTACTATGGTGCGGCGGACAGTTATGTGGGACTTGCTTTCACACAGTTGGAAGATATTGTGGCATATATCAAAGAGCATAGCGTGGTGACGGCTTCGGATACGGAGATTGGCAGGAGATAATTTCGTAAAGGGAATGGGGGCTGTGCAGTCAGGTTTTGGGAGGACGGCACAGTCCCCTTTTTATGCACACGGGCACCCCAAGGAAGATGCCAGCGGAGCTGGCGGGTGCCCGGCGC
>CANTGP010000135.1 GCA_947653315.1 uncultured Lachnospiraceae bacterium | reverse complement strand
GACGCTCCGGCGCTCCCTTATAGTAGGTCCTGCCCGTACTTTCCACTCTGGCCTGGCTGAATTTATTCATGGAATTGAAACCCTGAGAGGCTGTGATCTGATATTCCTTTCTGCTCTCCAACGACCGGAAAGTATCCTCTCCGAGGAATTTCATCAGCGCCTGATCCGTGGCATTGCCGCCGATCACCCGATGCTGTACGTCAAACATGGACTGGGTATTTTTACCAATGGCAAGGTTCAGAAGCTCCTTTACCTCTTTGTGCCCGGACAGCTCCGGAATCGGGATCACCTGCCCGTCCGCTGTGAAGAACTCCACCACCTCCAGGCTGCCTTTGGTGATCGTACCTGTCTTGTCGCTGAACAGGATGTTGAGAGATCCTGCAGTCTCGATTCCTTCCGCCTTTCTCACAAGGACGTTATGGTCCAGCATCTTACTGGTATTCTGCATCAGCACCAGCGAAATCATAAGCGGAAGACCTTCCGGCACCGCACAAACGATAATCACGATTGCCAGCGATACCGCTTCGATGACATCTTTGATGATTTCCGTGGCGCCGATGGCAAAATACTCGGATATGCCGCCTGCGGAAACGATAAAATAAGCAAAATACAAAATGGAAATCACGATGGCGCCAATATACCCGAAGGTGGAAATCTGTCCCGCCAGCTTCGCCAGTTTCACCTTCAGCGGGGAATCCGGCTCGTCTTCCTGCATTTCTTCCGCCATTTTCCCCATCATGGTCTTCAGTCCGACTTTCCGTACATCCAAAATGCCTTCCCCGTCAAATACAACGGCACCGCGGAATAAGGAATGGGCATCCACAAAAGTGTCCCCCGTAATATCCTCCGGCAGTTGGAAACATTCCTCCGTTTCGGTCTTCTTGCACTCCTCCGCTTCCCCGTTTAACGCGGAATTGTCCACCCGCAGCGAACCGGATACCAGCACGCCGTCCGCCGGGATTTTATCCCCCGACTGGAGCAGGATCTTATCCCCCACCACCACGTCGTCCACATCAATCACGGTCACAAGACCGTTCCGGTGGACCTTACACTGGTCCTTCTTTGTGCTGTCCTTCAATTCCCTGTACTTCGTATCGCTTGCCACACCGGTTTTTGCCGATACGAATGCCACAATCAAAACAGCCACGATAGTTCCCAGCGGCTCGTAAATCTCCGCATACCCGAAGCAGAACATGGCAATCATCAGCGCGGCGATTGCCAAAAGAATCCGAATCATCGGATCCGAAAACGTTTCCTTAAATTCCTCCCAAAAAGTGGTAGGCTCCGAATCCGGGATCGCATTGGAACCGTATTTTTCCCGTGAAGCCTCGACTTCCTTATCCGTAAGTCCGTTATATTTCATGAAAATAACCCATGCCTTTCCGTTACCTGCGGCTCCCCCGCCACAGGCACAATATTTACCGCTTTCAATTTTTAATTAAATATACCTCTTAATCAATTCGCCGATTCCGGGGTCGTTCGTTCCCTGGCCGATGGCATTGAATTTCCATTCGCCGTTATGACGGTAAACCTCGCCGAAAATCATTGCCGTCATGCCGGAATAATTTTCCGAGAGATTATACTTGCACATCTCATTGTTGTTGCGCGCATCCACCAAACGGATGAACGCATTCTCAATCAAACCGAAATGCTGGTGTCTCTGCACTGCCTGGTAAATATTCACCACCAGGACAATCCGGTCGTACTGTGCCGGTATCCTCGCCAAATCCACCACAATCTGCTCGTCGTCCCCTTCGCCGGCGCCCGTTAAGTTATCGCCCATATGCTGTACCGTTCCCGTAGGATGCTGGAGATTACCGAAATAAACGATATCCATCTTGTCCACCAAGCGCCCGTTCTGCAATAACAGCGCCGATGCGTCACAGTCAATGGGATCCGGTTTTTTTGAGAAAAACCCGCCTTTGCGTTTTACTTCATCCCAGCCAAGCCCGATTACCACCTTGGACAGCCCTGCATTATCTTTGGACAGACTCACTTTCTGTCCTTTTTGTAAACTAATTGACATTTTCCACCTCGTTTCTATGCGGCTTCTCTTTCTTCCCGTCCATGTGCTGCCGGATTACGCTGCCAAAAAAGACACCGCTCCTGCCTGCCGACGGGCCACATGCCGTTTTAGCGGCCATGCCTCACCCCGGATCTGCGGACGCCGCACGGACGCAAACCCTGCTGTTTTCCGCCCTTATTCCACATCCACGCCAAAGTTCGCGCACAACGCCGCCAAACCGCCCTGGTATCCGCTTCCGATGGCATTGAACTTCCATTCGCTGCCGTTTTTATAAAGCTCACCGAATACGGCTGCGGTTTCGATGGAGAAGTCCTCGCCCAAATCATAACGCAGCAGTTCTTCCCCGTTGGTTTCGTTATAAATACGGATAAAGGCATTGTTCACCTGTCCGAAATTCTGCCGTCTGGCTTCCGCCTCGTAAATCGTTACCGTAAACGCGATTTTCGTAATATCGGCAGGTACCGCGGATAAGTCGATTTTAATCTGCTCATCGTCCCCTTCCCCGGCTCCCGTCAGGTTATCTCCCATATGCTGTACGCTTCCCGACGGATGGGTCAGGTTCCCGAAAAACACAAAATCCTCGGATTTTGATACCTTTCCGCTGTCCGTCAGCAAAAACGCCGCCGCATCCAAATCAAAATCCCCGCCCGTATCAAACTGGTTCACGTCCCAGCCAAGACCTACCACGACCTTGGTAAGACCCGGATTTCCTTTCGTAATACTTACTTTCTGTCCTTTTTGCAAACATACCGGCATATCTGTGCCCTCCGTCCCGTTTCCTGTTTTGTATACTGTTTTGTTTCCTGTCTTACATTCTTGCCCGTCTTTGCCGCTTTATGCCACTTCAATCCCATAATGTCCGCAAAGCGCCGCCAAACCGCCCTGGAACCCGCTTCCGATGGCGTTGAACTTCCATTCCCCGTTGTTGCGGTACAGTTCCCCGACCACAACCGCCGTTTCGATGGAGAAATCTTCGCCGAGATCATAACGGATGAGTTCCGTTCCCGATGATTCATCCACAATGCGGATAAAGGCATTGGACACCTGTCCGAAATTCTGCCTCCTTACATCCGCGTCATAAATCGTCACCGTGAACGCAATTTTGGAAACATTGGAAGGAATCTTGGTCAAATCGATCTGGATTTGCTCGTCGTCCCCTTCGCCTTCCCCGGTCAGGTTATCGCCCATATGCTTTACCGCTCCGCTGCCGTGCTCCAAATTGCCGTAAAAGATAAATTCCTTGTCCGTCGGGCATTTTCCGCTTTCCCCCAACATAAATGCGGCCGCGTCCAAATCGAAATCCGCACCGGAATCGTACGCGTTCACATCCCATCCAAGACCTACCATAATGCTTTTGAGTCCCGGATTTCCCTTCGTCAAATCCACTTTCTGTCCTTTTGCTAAATTAATTGGCATAGTCCTTCCTCCTTACAACCCTTTTATTTTTGGTTTGGCATATGATACATCCTGTTGAACTCCGTCTTAATCTGTTCGAGTCTTGCCTGATCCTCCACGCGCTTCTTTCTTGCGTTCTGCTGGATTTGCTTCGTCTCCTCGATACCGTTGACGATGGTCCGCCAGGTTGTTTCCAGTGTTTCGATTTTAATCGAGCTGCCCGATGCCATCCTTGCCGTCATCTTGGACTGCTCTACCGTATTCCTCGCATTCTTGATTAACATTTCATTGGTTTTTTCATCCAAAGCGGACATGGCTTCCGCCTGAATCCGCTGGCGTTTTAACATAATCGCCTGCGCAAGCGCCTGTTTAAATACCGGCAGTGTGATGATGAAAGCGGAATTGATTTTCCGCACCAGATTCATGTTGCTGAATTCCATGGTCTTAATCATGGGAATGGACTGCATGGCAACGCTTTCCGCCGTCCGCAAATCCTGCGTCCTCTGTTCCAGCATTTGGAGCGCCTGTTGTAAACTTTGGATTTCAAACTGGATGGCATTATCACCGGTGGCGTCATAATCCGCCTGCCGCTTCGCAATATAATCCTCAATTTCCCGGCAGCCCTGCTCCCCTGCCAAAATGTATTTAACCAATTCATGGTAATAACCGACATTGGCATCAAACATCTCATCCAGCTTACGGTTGGACTGCTTGATTTCCGACTCATACTGCTTTAACTGCACGTAGATTTTATCCACTTCTTCACCCATCGTATGGTATTTTGCCAGTATTTTATCCAACTGTTTGCGCAGGTTCCCGAACAGTTTGCCAAACAGCGTGGGATTCTCCGCGATTTCATCAATATCGAACTTGGACATAATCTTCGCCAAAGTATTGAGCATTTCGCTGGAATCGTCCAACTGGGACATATTCATGCTGTTTAAGACCACATCGGAAGCCTTGGAGATTTCCTCCGCCGCCTGTGCGCCGAACGTCACAATGGTTTCCAGGTTATCGATTTCAATGGTGCTGACAAGCGCGTCCACTTCCCTGGAATTGACAAGCGTTTCATCCAAATGCTTCCGGTCTTCCACGATATCGTACTGTTCCACCACCATCACTTCGTTTTTTGTGTCCGGAACCGTCGCCGCCTGCTGTGTGTTTGTTTTGGTAAAATCAAGTCCCATATGTTTTCCTCATTTCCTTCTAAAGATTTTATCACGCCATGTGGGCTGTGTATTTTGTGTCACTGCCGCAAAATCAGGAATCTGCACGTCATACATGTATTCGCCTGCCTGATGCTCCTCCATGATTTTCCTGTTAAAATACTTCTCCACGCTTTGGTAACCCGTGGGAACGAAAAACACCACGTCAAATCCCACCAGATTCAAAAACGCCGCCACAATGGTATCCTCCAGCGAAATCACGCGCTCCGTGGCATTGATGTAAACGAACTTCGGGTTTTCCTTCGTAAAATCAAACTTCTGTATCAGACGCACCAGCTCTTTCTTCAGGTTCAGGACCGTCGCCACAATCGTATACTCCGTACCGTTTTCAAACGTCCCTTTTACCGTCTTTTGGTCGATGAGCAACTGGAGCTTGTCCAATATGTGGTCCTGTACCGTATCCCGCAAAACCCCGTAAGGATAATCCGGGTGCTGTTTGATCTTGTTTTTTAACACCCTTCCGTTTTTGAAAAATTCCGCCGCATGGGCTTTCATGGGATTGGCATCCGTGGATTCAATGAACGGCGCCTTTTTGACCATATATGTTTCCTCCGTTTGGAGTTCCCGGATTCCCGCCCAGTATTTCGCCAAATTCCCGTCTTTTACGCCGGATACCTTGGCAAAAACCACCGGCATGTTCACCACGCCGTCCGCCGTACTGAAATTCGGACGGTATTTCAACTCCTGTTTCCATAAAATGGCAATTTCCTCATACATGGTCTGCAGCGTCACCGCTACCGCCTTCCCATACTGCTGGTTCCGGTAGATGCCGGAATCGCCGTACATTAACGTATCCAACTCCCGTTCCGCATGGTATGCCGCCGTACCGGCCTGCAGCCCGGATTCCTCCCTGGGAAATTCCGTAACGGCAAGGCTTTCGCCGAAATTCAGTTCATACAACATGGTATCCTGCAGGCAGCATTTCGTATTCAAATCGGGACAAAGCACCAGCACATCCACCGGCAGTTTCGCAAGGAGTTTTACAAACATCGCCTCTTTCCCGCTCCTGCATCCCCCGAAAAGGATAAAACACCCCACCTGCGGCATACTCCATTTACCGAAAAGCGCTTCCTGATAGCGTTTCAGCCAGCAAAGCAGGATGACCGCATGGTTCGTCAGCTTATTTAACGATACCCCTTCCTTTTCCGCTTCTTCCAAAATGATGTCCAAAAAACTTTTAACCATCAGCCGTTGCAGTTCCCGGCTCGCCGTATACACAATGTTACCGGACAAATCCATCGCCATGTCTTCCGGTTTCGTATAATTCCTGCGCCTTACCGCCCCGATTTCCTCCATGGTCGGCTGGGGAATCCCCCCATCCACGATGACCATCCTCCGGCCTTCTTTTTCCATTCCAAGCCGGAATGCGTGCAATTCGCTGACATAAGTCAGCTTGTCCTCCACCCCGTTAATCCGGTACAAACAATTATAAAACAGTTTGGGGTCACTTCCCCGGCTTGCCGGTGCAGTCCGGAAATCCCCAAACCCTTTCCCGCTTATCCATGCATTCGTGCAATTTCCGACTTCCGGCAGCTTTCCGTAAAGCCGCTCCCGGTCCGCTTTCCTACGCATCTCCTCCTGCAACTGCCGTAGCGAAAAAGAAAGGGGAAACGCCGTCATGTCCGGCATTTCCAAACAATCCGACCAAACGGAATCCCCGTCGATTTTCCGGTAATTCCCGTCGCCGGAATACTGTAACAGAACGATGTCACAGCCCGCATCCGCCAGTACCGCAAACAGCAGCAGTTCATAATAACCGATATCGCCTTCATAAAGAATCTTGGGGATATTATCATTCCCAAGCCTGCCCACAATCCGTTCAAACCGGTAATACAGCCAGCACATGAACTTAATGTACGCATTTTTCAGCATATTATCATTTTTCCCCGCTTTCCGCAGGGATTCAAAAGTATCGTACATGGATGCGGCAACCGTATTCCTTTGGTATTCGTTCATCCGCGGCAGCCACTTTTTCAGGCTGCTTGTCAGGAATCCCATACTTAACCGGAAATCCGTCCCCATGATCTCCTGATAATAAGAAAGGTTTTTTTCATCCGGATTGGGAATCCTGCCGAGAACCACCACGCCTTCTTTCCTCGCCGCCTCATAATACCGCCTGATAAATTCCCCTATTTCCCGGTTATATCCGTTAATCCTGTAAAAATATATTCCCCTGGCGCTCCTCTTGTCCAAAGGCAGGAAGAAGTCGTCCAGCCCTTGCACTTTCACATGTTCCAGCATGAATTCCTCTCACCCTCAATACCTGTTCATCTTATTCTTATGCATGACATATCCCAAGCCGCCCCCGACCAGTCCGCCGAGAATATGCGTCAGGTTCGCCACGTTATTGTATACAAACAACCCTTCGTAAATCTGACCGCCAATATAAATAATGCCCACCAAAAGCAACGTCACGGGAACGGTTCCCTCCTTCACACCGGTAAAAGGCGAAAGCAGGATAAACGCAAACACCACGCCGCTGGCGCCTAATAACTGTACATGGGGGAAAAAAACGTAATTTACGATTCCCGTCACCAACGCGGTGGTCAGGATTACGAACAGGATATTGGAGGAGCCGTACTTTTCTTCCAGCAGCGGTCCCACCACAAGAATCAGCATAATATTTCCGATAAAATGGCTCCAGTTGGCATGTCCCAAAACATGGCCGAACATCCGGATATAAGTAAAAGGGCTTAACAGGGACGAATGGTACACACTGAAAAACGTGCGGTTCGCCCAGCCCTTCGTCACCCAGTTTAACGCCAGCGCAACAAAACAGAGGATCGTAAATCCTAAAACAATGGGGGAATTAAATGACAATTTGACTTTTCTCGTGTTATTTTTCACTTTTTTTACCTCGGTATTAAAATTCATTCGTTTATTATAGCATTTTCCTGTATAAGATTCAACTGTTAGATACTATTAGTGGAATTATAACATATGCCTGCTTATACCACAATGTCATATCCCAGCCTTTTTTGCCTTTTCTTGTCCGTTCTTCTTCCCTGTTCGTTCATTACAAAATAACCTGCGCAGACAGCGCCAACAGGCACAGTCCGCACAGGTT
>CANTGP010000134.1 GCA_947653315.1 uncultured Lachnospiraceae bacterium | reverse complement strand
GTAAAGGGGAAAAACGCAAAAAGGCGGAAGGAGCAGGGCATGGTCAGTGATTACACGGCATTGGACCTGGAAACCACGGGGTTGGACCCGAAGCGGGATAAGATTATCGAAATCGGGGCGGTGAAAGTGCGGGACGGCAAAGTGGCGGAACGCTTCCAAAGTTTTGTGGATCCGGGTCGGGCGTTGGAGGAGCACGTCCGTGAACTGACGGGAATCGGAAACGGTATGCTGGAGGGTGCGCCGGACATGGGAGAGCTTTTGGAACCGCTGCTTGCCTTTCTCGGGGATGATGTTTTGGTCGGGCACCGGATTCTGTTCGATTATTCTTTTGTGAAAAAAGAAGCGGTAAACAGGGGAATCGTTTTTGAGAAAAAAGGAATCGATACGTTAAAACTGGCAAGGAAATTCCTGCCGGATTTGGAGAGCCGGAAACTGGAATACCTGTGCCGCCATTACGGATTGGAGCACACGGCACACCGTGCGCTGGGGGATGCGCAGGCCGCTTCGGAGCTGTACTTAAAGCTGGCAGAGCTGTTTTGCGTGGAAAATACCGGAGGGGAAGGCGGAAAGGATTTCGAACCGCAGCCATTGGTTTACCGGGTCAAAAAAGAGACTCCGATTACGAAGTCCCAAAAAGAACGGTTATATAAACTGTTGGACAAGCATAAAATATCTATGGAGTGCCGGGTGGAGAAGTTGACAAGGAATGAAGCCGACCGGATTATGAATCAAATTTTTGCAGCATACGGACGATAATGTTTTTGGAAGCGGAGTTTAAATTCCCGGCGCGTTCCTTCAGTCGGGCGATTTCACCGTAACTTCCTTCCCCGGCGTAAATGGAAGCGAGCAGCTTATAGGTATTGCTCACGTCGGTATCGGTGGATACGGCAAATTCCAAAACCTGTTTTGCCTGCGCCGTATGGCCTGCTTCATGCAGTTTTTCCGCCCATTTCTGCAAGGTGCGGACGAGGGTGGTGTAATTTTGGTCGTATCCCATCAGGAGTTCGATATTGGGGGCGCCGTACCGCAGTTTTAAATCCGTGTTGCTGATGCCTGTAAAGTTGACGATGGGGGATTGGGCAAGGTGGCGTATCGTTTGGTGGCATTCCGAAACCGTTTCGTCCTCCGTCATGGTATCCATGGGAAGGTCTTCCAGGGGAACCTTAATATAGTTTAAATCATCCAGGGATTTGCGCCTGGTACTGTTCGCCCGGTTTTCCTTTTCCCAAAAGGAAGATTCCTTTTCGGCAGTGGTACGGCGGGACTTTGCAATCTCATAGGAAACCAGTATAATGAATACGATAAAACTTGCAAAAAAAGGCATTTTCATTTATAATATCCTTTCAAGTAGAGAGACACCACGGAGGCTGGTTTACATGTTCAATATGCACAACAACAGGACGAGAAGAATCGTTTCGTCCGTCATAATTATTATTATTGTACTTGCAATGCTTATTCCAACTTTATCATATTTTATTTTTTAGTACAAGTAGGAGAGATTATGAAAAAAAAGATGGGTAAAAAAAGGGGCGTGTCACTGGTTCTTGCGGCTTTTGCGCTGGCGGTCCTGTTACAGCCGCAACATTACGCGGCGGCGCAGTCAATTGAAGATTTGGATGCGGGAAACAATGCGGAAACCGGAACCGGGGACGCAGTGGAAGCAATGGCGGCAGACGGCGGTGCGGGAACCGGGGACACGGATTCGGACAGTGCGGATACGGTAGGCGCCGCGGAGGACGGCAACGCGGATTCCGGTATTGCGGATGCTTCGGCAGGCGGCGGAAACGGGCCGGCCAATATTACCGTGCCTGACGGCAGTACCATTGCGGACGGTATCTTCATCGGGACGGTAGACGTGTCCGGCATGACGGCGGATGAGGCGGTCCAGGCAGTGGAAGCCCATGTGGAGGAAGCGCGGACAAAGAACCTGACGTTAAACGCCGTGGACGATCATCAGGTGACGGTAACGGTAGGGGATCTTGGATTGGTTTGGGGCAACCCGGAAATTGCAATGGATGCGGTTGCTTTGGGGAAGAAAGGAAACGTGATACAGCGCTATAAGGCTTTGCAGGACTTACGGCATGAGAACCATGTGTTTGAGCTGACCTATGATTTGGACAAGGATTTGGTAAGTCAGTTTTTGACGGAGCAATGCACTCCGTATAATTCGGAAGCGCAGGATGCCAAGCTGGTGAAGACGGAGAGCGGTTTTTCCGTTACGCCGGGGACGACGGGATATATCGTTGACGAGGAAGCGTCCTTAACACGGATTTATGATTATCTGACCAAAGAATGGAATTTTGAGGATGCGCAGTTGGACCTTGTGGGAAAGGTGGATGAGCCGAGGGGGAGCGAGGAAGAACTGGCACAGGTGAAGGATGTGCTGGGAACTTTTACCACGAACTTTAATTCTTCCGGTTCCTCAAGGAGCGCCAACGTGACAAACGGGTGCAACCTGATAGCGGGTACGACACTGTACCCGGGGGATGAGTTTTCCACGTATGAGGCGGTATCCCCTTTTTCCACGGATAACGGTTATTTCATGGCGGGCTCTTACCTGAACGGACAGGTGGTGGACAGTTTGGGCGGCGGTATCTGCCAGGTATCCACGACGCTGTACAATGCGGTTCTTTTGGCGGAGCTGGAAGTGACGGAGCGCCATAACCATTCCATGATTGTAAGTTACGTGGACCCTTCGGCGGATGCGGCGATTGCGGAGTCGGCGGGAAAAGATTTTAAATTCGTAAACAATACGGAACATCCGATTTATATTGACGGTTATGTAGTGGGAAAAGATATTACGTTTACAATATACGGTGTGGAAACGAGACCTGCGGACCGTCAGGTGAAATACGAAAGCAATGTGCTTTCCGTAATCCGTCCGGAGAGCGACGTAATCTATACGGATGTGGCGATGCCGCTTGGCAAGGTGGTATCACAGTCGGCGCATATCGGTTATAAGGCGGAACTTTGGAAGGTTGTGACGGAAAACGGAGTGGAAGTCAGCAGGGAACAGATTAACAGCAGCAGTTATAAGATGGTTCCGAGGACGGCGACGGTGGGATTATCCACCAACGACGTGAACGCTTATAATGAAATGCTGGCGGCGGTGGCAACGAATAATATTGACCATGTCAAAAACGTGGCTGCCGCATTGGCACAGTTTGCAACGCCTGCCGCGCCTGCGGAACAGCCCCAGCCTCCGGCGGAACAACCCCCGGCAGAGCAGCCGCCCGCGGAACAACCTCCGGCAGAACAGCCCCCCGCGGAGCAGCCTCCGGCAGAGCAGCCGCCTGCGGAACAGCCTGCGCCGGAAGGTTAATGTACGGAAATGACAATAGAAAAGCATAAAAGAAAGCAGTAGTCATAAAATGAAAACGGGTAAGTTAGCGGAGAACGCATGGAAGCGCTCCGTTTTAAAACAAAGAAGGACAAAAAGGGATGAGGTACGGATTGGCGCAGGAATAGGGGAAGACTGCGCCGTTTTCTCTTTGGGGGACGGCAGCCTGACCGCCGTCTCCGTATGCCCGGTGGCATGGAACGGGGACAATGCGGCGCTTCATGCGGTACACGGCGCAATCAATGCCGTGGCGGTTTCGGGTGCGGAGCCGGTTGCCGTCACCTTTTCCCTGTTCCTACCGGAACAGACACAGGAACCGCAAATACGGGCGATGACGGCTCGGATGGAGGAAGTATGTGCGGCATTGCATGTCCAGACGGCGGCGGATGCCATCCGTATTACGGATGCGGTAAAGTATCCCCTGCTTTCGGTGTCAGGCATCGGACGTTTGGACGGCAGGGAAGCGCTGTCGGTGAAAAACATAAAGCCGGGGCAGGATGTTGTGGCGGGTAAATGGATCGGACTGGAGGGGACTTCCCTTTTGGCACGGGCGAAAGAGAAGGAGCTGTTAACGAAGTACCCGTTCCGGTTTATTGAGGAAGCGAAAGGGTTTGACCGCTTTCTTTCCATCGTACCGGAGGCCGCCACCGCCGTTAAGTCCGGCGTTTGTGCCATGCACGGCGTGACGGAGGGCGGAATCTTCGGTGCCCTTTGGGAACTGGCGGAAGGTGCGGGCGTCGGACTGGAAATCGATTGGAAGGAGATTCCGGTAAGACAGGAAACCATTGAAGTCTGTGAATTTTTTGAATTAAATCCCTATGAGCTTTTATCCGGCGGCTGTCTGCTGATGGCGTCGGACAACGGGTATGACCTTGTGAGGGCGTTGGAAAGGGAGCATATTCCCGCCGCCGTCATCGGGAAAACCACGGACAATAATGACAGGGTTGTCATAAACGGGGAGGAGAGACGCTTCCTCGGACTGCCCAAGCCGGATGCCGTATATCAGGTATTGGGGCAGCAGTAGCAGAAAAAAATATGCCGTAACAGGCGGAACGGAGGAAATGGAAAACATGAGGGAACAGATTTTATCCATAATAGAAAGGAACAGCCGTATCGATGTAAAGGAACTGGCAGTGATACTCGGTGTGGAGGAAGTGGATGTGGTAAACGAGATGGCGGCCATGGAAAAAGAAGGAATCATATGCGGCTACCATACAATGATTGACTGGGAGAAGACCTCCATTGAAAAGGTAACGGCGCTGATTGAGGTACGTGTGACGCCGCAGCGGGGACAGGGGTTTGACAATATTGCCGAGAGGATATATAAATATCCGGAAGTAAACAGCGTATACCTGATTTCGGGCGGCTATGACCTGTTGGTTACGCTGGAAGGAAAATCGTTAAAAGAAGTATCCAGGTTTGTGTCCGACAAGCTGTCCACTTTGGATACGGTGTTAAGCACGGCGACCCATTTCATCCTGAAGAAGTATAAGGATCATGGAACGATACTGGCTAAAAAATACGAAGACGAAAGGGAGAAAATTACGCCATGAGAAATCCGTTAGCTGATAAGGTAGTAGACATCAAACCCTCCGGCATCCGAAAATTTTTTGACATCGTGAGCGAAATGGAAGATGCGATTTCCCTTGGCGTGGGCGAGCCTGATTTTGATACCCCCTGGCATATCAGGGACGAGGGAATTTATTCCCTGGAGAAAGGGCGCACGTTCTATACGTCCAATGCGGGGCTGAAGGATTTAAAAATAGAAATATGTAATTACATAAAGAGGACGCAGGGAATTGTTTACGATTACGACCATGAGGTCATCGTGACCGTGGGAGGGTCGGAAGCCATCGATATAGCGCTGCGCGCCATGATTAACGAAGGAGAGGAAGTGCTGATTCCGCAGCCCAGCTATGTTTCCTATGAGCCGTGCGCAATCCTGGCAAATGCCGTGCCGGTAATCATAGAGCTGAAGGCGGAAAACGAATTTCGTCTGACGGCACAGGAAGTGCTGGATGCGGTGACGGATAAGACGAAAGTCTTAATCCTGCCTTTTCCCAACAACCCCACGGGGGCGATTATGGAGAAAAAGGATTTGGAAGAAGTGGCAAAGGTTGTGGTGGAAAAGGATTTGTACGTGATTTCCGATGAAATTTATGCGGAACTGACTTATAAAGGAAACCATGTATCCATCGTTTCCCTGCCGAGCATGAAGGAACGGACGATTTTAATTAACGGTTTCTCCAAATCTTATGCCATGACGGGCTGGAGGCTGGGATATGCCTGCGGACCGAAAGTGATTATGGAGCAAATGCTGAAAATCCACCAGTTTGCCATTATGTGTGCGCCTACCACCAGCCAGTATGCAGCGGTGGAAGCGTTAAGGAACGGCGATGGGGATGTGAAGCAGATGCGGGAAGCCTATAACCAGAGGAGGCGTTACCTGCTGCATACGTTCCGGGAAATGGGACTGGAATGTTTTGAACCTTTTGGGGCGTTTTATGTTTTTCCGTGCATTAAAGAGTTTGGCATGAGCAGTGAGGAATTTGCGGACCGTTTCCTGCGGGAAGAAAAGGTGGCGGTGGTGCCGGGAACGGCATTCGGCGAATGCGGGGAAGGGTTTGTGCGTATTTCCTATGCCTACTCCCTGGAAAATTTGAAAATAGCCATCGGAAAATTAAAAAATTTTGTGGAAAGGCTGCGGAGTGAGTGAAGCGGGCATGAAAAGAAAAACGGAAATTTGGGCGCACAGGGGAGCTTCCGGTTATGCGCCGGAAAATACGCTGGAGGCATTCAAAAAAGCGGTGGAAATGAAGGCGGACGGGGTGGAACTGGACATTCAGTTGACCAAAGACGGGGAACTGGCGGTAATCCATGACGAAAGGGTTGACCGGGTGAGCGGCGTCAGCGGGTATGTCAGGGATTTTACCTATGAAGAACTGCGCATGCTGGACGTAAGCCGTCCCATGCCGTCTTACGGTACGGTGCACATTCCAACGCTGGCACAGGTATTGGAGGAGTTGCGGCCCACCGGATTGTCCGTGAATATCGAGTGCAAGACAGGCATATATTTTTATTCGGGGTTGGAGGAAAAAATGGTCCGCCTGGTAACGGATATGGGGATGACGGACCGCATATGGTGTTCTTCCTTTAACCATGAATCGGTAATTAAGGTAAAGAAACTGTGTCCCGGAATGAAAACGGGGTTTTTGGTTTCGGATGTCATTGCGGATGTGGCGGATTACGTGAAAAGGAACGGGGCGGACGCCCTTCATCCGGCGCTTTACCATATGCAGGATGAAGGACTGCCGCAGCGTTGCAGGCAAAAGGGGATTGCCCTGCATGTATGGACGGTAAACGGAAAGGAGCAGATACGGAGTCTTGCCGCGGCAGGGGTGGAAGCGGTAATCACGAATTACCCGGACGTGGCGGCGGAGGCGCTTGACGGTTTTGCCGCCCCTGCCTTTTCGGATTCCTTTACGGTATAAAATATTCCACCGTAATGTTTACTTCCACTTCCACTTCACCGGGCATAATGGAGGCGGCATCTTCCAATGCCATTTCCTTTACGGCGCCGGTCGCGCGCATTTGGGATGCGAGGGCGTTATCCGTATAGCGCGCCTGACTGTAATTGCTGTTTTCCCGGATGCCTGCGACCCCGCCAAGGGTGCATCCGCCTGCGGCGGCAAGGGCTTCGGCCTTCTTCCTGGCGGATTCCACTGCCAGTTTCAAGGCTTCCGTGTAGCTTTCGTCGTACCGGCTGGACTGATAAGTGATGGATTGGATGTTATTTATTCCGGCATTTACCGATTCCGTCAGGATATTTTCCAAATCGGCGATGGGAAGTTTCGAGACGGTCAGGGATGTGGTAGCTTCATAGCCCGTAATCCGCTGGGTATTGTTGCTGTAATTATAAATGGGATACATGGTATAATCGGAGGTTTGGATGGAGGTTTCCGCAACGCCAAGGCTTTTTAAGAGTGCGATGACCCGGTCCACATCCTCCGTATTTTTTGTTTGGCATCCGGCGGCATCTTTGGCTTCGGTACGGACCGCATAAACTACTTGGGCGATATCGGGAACCACGGTGACGGTCTCGCTGCTGTTCACCGTGATGGTATTTTGGTTATTGCCCACGGGGGTCACGGTAAAGGAGGGGACGGTTTGGTCTGCGCTTTGTTCTGTCGGCTGCGCGGATACGCCGCAGGCGCCAAGGATTAGGGCGGCGAGTACGGATGCCGCAAAAAGGGAAGATTTCTTCCCTGTCTGATAAAAAGCGGAAATTTTGTTTCTTTTCATATTATGTACCTTGTTTATCCTTTCGGTTTTGTTTTGCACGTTTGTCCGGTGTCTGTATTAGTATATAGGGAAAAAAGGAAAATGGATAGGGGGAGGCAGGTAATTTTAAAGAAAATTAAGATTGTACGAGGGAAAGAATTGTAATTGCATTGGA
>CANTGP010000133.1 GCA_947653315.1 uncultured Lachnospiraceae bacterium | reverse complement strand
CGCCACACCTATTTAAAACACTCCACCCAAACCCGCTCCCCGTCCGTCCGCACTCTCACCGCCCCGCAGACCGCCGTAGTATAAATCCGGCAGCCTGCCGTTTCCAGCCTGTCCAACAACTCCCCGTGGGGATGCCCGTAACGGTTACCTTTCCCGCAGGAAATTAACGCAACCCTTGGACGGAGTGAAGAAAGCATTTCCTCTTTCGTGGAATATGCCGAACCATGATGCGCCACTTTCAACAACGAAAGTCTGTCCGTTTCCCCGTTCCCGCCATACCTTCTCCTATCGCCCTGCAAATACTCCCATGCCTCGTCTTCCCCCCTACCCTCTAAATCCCCGGTAAACAACGCCGAAAAATTCCCGTAATCCAAAAGCAGCGCCAGCGAATATTCGTTTGCCTCCTTTGTCCCGTACCCCTGCGCCGGATGCAGACAGGTAAGACGCATCCCGCCGTCCTCCACATATTGACCACGGCTCATATAGTGCACCTCGATTCCTTTCTCTCCGGCAATCTTGACCAGTTCCCCGTATTCCCCGTCCCTACTGTCCGCGTCAATATCGGGCAGGACCAGGCTGCCGACGGTTATCCCCCCTGCCGGATACTCCCCGAACCATTCCAGAATCCCGTTGCAATGGTCGCCGTCCGAATGGGTGACAAACACCGCATCCAAATGCCCCGCTCCTTCATATGCCAAATAAGGAAGCATCTGATACTGCGCTACCCCGCTTTTGGAAGAACTGCCCCCGTCAATCAGGTAATGCCTTCCTTCCCCGCTGCGGATGTAAATACAGTCCCCCTGCCCCACATCCAAAAGCGTAACCTGAAGCCCGCTTTCCGTCCTGAGAAACAACAGGCAAAGCGCCCCCAAAATCCACTGGCAGTTCCAAAATCCGGGCAGTTTTTTCCCCTTCCCGCACACGGCCCAAACCGCCAATCCCGCAAGCAGCGCCACATATGCCGTAGCCTGCCACGGTTCCGGCCTGCCGCTTTGCAGTACCCCATAGGGAATCCTGCTCCCGACCATGCAGCATTTTTCAAAAAACCACAATAACAACCGGTCAACACAGCCTGCCGCAGCCGCAACCCCGGGAAGAAACCCGCCAACCAGCATACAGAAAAGACCGTCCGCCATCACCACCGTCATAAGGGGAATCACTGCCAGATTCAGCAGAAAAGAATACACCGGGAACCGGTAAGAAAACATCAGATGAACGGGAAGTGTCCCGAGCGTCACCGCACCGTTGCAGCACACCGCCTGTTCCAGCCGACAGAACCACCTCCTGCCCTTCCCGCATTTTCCCCGGAACAAAACCGGAAGCAGAACGCCTATGGAAAGCACCGCCCCAAACGAAAACAGAAACCCGCTGTATCCCACATACATAGGCTGACCGGCCAAAAGCACCGCCGCAGCCAAAGCCAGTGCCGTCAGCATATCGTAAGTCCGCCCCAGCAGTTCCCCCGCCAGACGCAGCACAAACATCAAAATTGCCCGCACGGATGACAGACCCATCCCCGTCATCATCCCGTAACACCAAATCACCCCTATACAACACAGCGCCCCCGCCTTTTTCGGTACCCCCATCCTCCCGAACAGCCGGTACAACCCCATCCCGATAATGGAAATATGCAGCCCCGAAATACTCAAAATATGTATGATTGCACTGTCCCGGTAGAGCTTCTCCACCTCCCCGTCCAGCCCCTCCTTCTCTCCAAGCAGCATCGCCCGCAAAACGGAAGCCTCCTTTTCGGGAAACACCTCCCCAAGCACACCCGAAAAATACCTCCTTAACCGGTACAACCCCTCCGCAAAAACCTTCCCCTCCCCTGCCGATGCCGCAATCCGCGCATCCGACAGCCGGAACGCCAGCTTCCTCATCCGGTAATACTCCCCCATATCAAATTCCCCCCAGTTACCTGCCCCGGAAAAACACCGCACCTTCCCTTCCACCCTAAGCCGCGTCCCCATCCGTGGCAAAGGTACGCCATCCAAATCCCCCACATAACAAACCACATTCCCCACATCATTTCCCGCTTTCAAACCATCCCGGTTATCCAAACCGCTTTTTTCATTCTTTTGGGAAAACTGTTCAGACAGGACCCGTCCAGACCGTCCGGAATCCCCGGATTCTCCTTGGAATCCGCTTAAGACATGCACATCCTTTAAATAAACCACAAACACCCCGCCGGAGTCATCCTCCTCTTTCCACTCCTTTTGGTACACCTCCCCTTCCACCAAAACCCTCTCCCCGTCACAAACACCGACATCCGTCTCCCCCACGGGAACCCACCAAAAACAAACCGCAAGCACCCCGGCAAACAACCCGCATATCAAACACAACGGCCTCCTCATCCCATTCCCCCTTTCCGTCTAATTTCCCTTTCCATCTTATTTTCCTTTTTGCCTTATTTCCCTTTCTGTCTTATTTCCCTAACCATCCTAATCCTAACCTTCCTTCATTCCAGTCCCCTTTCCACATTACCCCATATCCATCCCCAACCACCCGGCATCTCCAATCTCCATGACACCCAGCATCCCGGGGAGCCGTTTGCCGGTGGGTGCGGGGCCTGGCAGCCGGTTTTTCTACGGCGGGGCTGTCTGGTTTTCTGCCGCGGGCTGTCCGGAGGGCTGCCGGAACTGCCGTACGGAAAACCTGTTCAAAAAAATGGTGTGATTTCTTATCGTTTCCCTTGCCGGACTGCCTGTCGCTTTCAGGCGGCACTGTTTGACGAGCGGAGCGAGGAGTTTGCCGCCGTTGACAGGCAGACCGGCAAGGGAAACGATTAGAAATCCCCCATTTTTGCAGTCAGGTTTCCATACGGCAGATTCCGGCAGCCCTCCGGACAGCCCGCGGCAGAAAACCGGACAGCCCCGCCGTAGAAAAACCGGCTGCCAGGCCCCGCACCCACCGGCAAACGGCTCCCCGGGATGCGTCCTCCCTCCACTCAATAAGTCGTCGTAACAATATCCAAATTCCGTCCAAAGGTCCCCGCCAGACTGGTATTCTCCCGGAACATCACATTCGAATCCCCATTCACCGCAATCTGCACCTTACTCACATTCGGCAGTTCCGCCAAAGAATTCACGATGGAATAAATCGTCACCTCCGGGGAAACATTATAAATCTGCGAAAGGAAATTCTCATTCAAGTTCACATAACACGTCCCGTCCCTCACCGCAACGCTGACAATCTTCGTTTCCGGGTTCACCGTGGGAAACGCCTTATCCTTTACCTGCTCGCTGGGACCTCCGATTAACTGTTCCACCACCAGCCGTTCCATGGAAACATTGGTACTGCTGTTATACACCAACGTCCGGTTCGTCTCGATGAGTTTGTCCCCCGTTTCATTGGCAAAATACAGCCGCACCCTCACCTTTTCCTTGGAATTCATCTCGCTTTCCGCATTGTCGATAAACATGTCCGCCGACATAATACCGATGACATTACCGGCAGAATCCGTAAGCGGCGCGGAACGTACCTGGAACGACACGTAGTCAATCCCTTTAATCTGCGTCATCGTCCGCACCACCGCCGCACGGGCAAGCACCTCCGTGGTCGGCGGCAGCCCCTTGTACTGCTCGTCAAAATTCAGAATCAACTGCTTTTCCTCCACGGAATAGCCGATTAACTCAAAATTCCCCGATAAAGGCGCACGGTACTCCGGTTTCTCCGGCGTCGCCGCAAGCTGCGACAAAAGTTCCTCAATCAATGCCGCCTGCTCCGTACTCTGCGCCACGTATTCGTTGGAGAAAATCCTCGTTTCCTCCTTATTAAGCGCATAAATATTATAAACCAGACTCCTGTCCGTTTCCTCCCCGCTCCCACAGGAAACCAAAAATGCGAAGCAGGCAAACAGCCATACGAATCCCCGTTTTTTCCCCATGCCGCACTCCTTCCACCGGCACCCATATCCGGTCTTTCCGATACCGCCCCATACCCGACGGCATTTTTTTGTTACCGTCCGCACCGGCTTCGCCGTGTTTTCGCACATGCCTTTCCCCGACGGTATCCCTATACCACCACATAACTCAAAGGAATCTTCACCGTAAACGTGGTTCCCTCACCTTCCACGCTGGAAACCTTAATGGAACCGCGGTGCAGCAGTACCGCGCTCCTCGTAATCGCCAATCCCAGCCCGGTTCCGCCGATTTCACGGGAATGTGACTTGTCCACGCGGTAAAACCTCTCATAAATATGTTCCAGGGAATCCTGCGGAATACCGATTCCCGTATCCACGATATGCAGCGTAAAGAACTGGTGGTCCGCATCCAAAACCACTTTTACGGCACCCTGTTCCTTGTTGTATTTAATGGCATTTTCCACAAGGTTCGTGAGAATCAGCGTCATCTTCACCTCGTCCACCTCTGCCGTCACCGCACGGTTGCTTTCAAATACCAGCTCAATGTCCCTCTTGCGGGCAATCGGGCGCAGCCTTTTTAATATGATTTCCGTCAGGGCATTAATGTCCACAACGCTGATATTCAGCGACGCCACCTTCTTATCCATCTTCACCATGGACAACAAATCGTTAATAATCTTATCTTCCCGGTCGATTTCCTCCGCAATGTCCACCATAAACTCCCGGTAAAGCTCCGCCGGAACATTCTCCTGCGCCAACAGGGAGTCCGCCAGCACCTTTACGGATGTAATGGGCGTTTTCAACTCATGGGAGACATTGGAGACAAATTCCTGTCTGGACGTATCCAGCACTTTCATGCGCGACAGCAGTTCATTAAAAGCATCCACGATATGTTCCGTTTCCAAATAATCCGGTACGGAAACCGGCTCGTCCGTAAACCCTTCCTTCACCTCGCTGATGGCCTTCGTTACCCGCTCAAACGGTTTTACCAATATTTTCGCCAGCACCAGAGCTATGCCAAAAATCACTGCCAGCATCATGATTTCCATAATCAGCGCCTTCCGGCTCAGGATATCCATGGTGACAACGATGCTGTCCGTGGAAACGCTGGTCAGCATCACGCCGCGCACCACATCTTTTTCTTTTCCTTTGCCGTCGCCCGCAGGCTTTTCCCCTCCGGCCGCTTCCTCCACCGGCACCTTTTCCAAAATCGGCGTGATGAACTCAATGTAATCGTACTCATCCTTAAAGTCGGAGGATCCGGCGCCGTCCTTCATGCATTTTACCACTTCCTCCGAAATTACCGTTTTGCCTTCACTGATACCGTAAGTATCCTTAATCACTTTCAGGTTGGAATTAATGATGATGACACGCCCGTCATACAGGTTGGAGAGCTGTTCCAGCTCAGCACTGATGACCTCCGAAGATGCGTCCGTTAAATAGCTGTATGCAATCAGGTGGTCCGCAATGATGTTCAACTGCCTTTGCACGTCGGATGTCCGCAGACTCACCGCACGGTCCTCATAACTGGTCAGGATACCGTAACGCATAATGACGCTGGGAATAATGCCGATTAAGAAAACAATGATGAAAATCCTCGCCTTTAAGCTCCTTAAGATTTTCAGTTGGTTCCAAACATTCCTGATTTTCATATCCATGGTAAGGCTCCGCCCATCTATGCATAATAATATCCCACGCCCCATTTCGTATGGACATATTTCGGTTCACTGGGATTCGTCTCGATTTTCTCCCGCAGCCTCCTGATATGTACGTCCACCGTCCGTACATCCCCCGGATAATCGCTTCCCCATACAATTTTCAACAGGTTTTCCCTGCTGTATACCTTATTTTGGTTCAGCATCAGAAGCTCCAGTACTTCAAATTCCTTTGCCGTCAGGTTGATTTCCCTGCCGCCTATATATACCCGCCTTCCTTCGCAGTCCAGCTTCATGTCTTTGCTCTCGATGACTTTCGCTTTTTCCCCCGTTTTTTCCTTCGTATTGGTCCGGCGCATAATTGCCTTAATCCTCGCCTTGACCTCCAAAATATTAAAGGGCTTGGTGATATAGTCGTCCGCACCGTACTCCAGACCAAGAATCTTATCCATGTCGTCCCCCTTCGCGGTCAGCATGACCACCGGCACATTGGAAAAATCCCGGATCTGCTGGCATACCTCAAAACCGGTCAGCTTCGGCAGCATCACATCCAGCAATATGATATCGTAAGGGTTCTCTTTCGCAAGCTGAAGGGCTTCCTCCCCGTCATAAGCACAGTCCACTTCCATCCCGTCCTGTTCAAGACTGAAACGGATTCCCTTTACAATCAGTTTTTCATCGTCAACGACCAACACTCTCCTGCTCATTTTCCACCTCTGACACAAATCTTATCTTTCATTTTGGAAAACATCCCTTCCTTAATTCCTTCCACTTTCATAATATCCTCTATCCGCCCAAATCCGCCGTTCTTCTCCCGGTAGGAAATAATGCTCTCCGCACGGCTTTCGCCCACACCCGGCAGGGTACATAATTCCTGCTTCGTGGCAGTGTTTATATCCACCAGTCCGTCCCCCGCACCGGCGCCGCCTTCCATATCTGCGGAATTTCCCGTGATTCCCGCCATACTGCCCGGTCCGGCATGGCAGACGGCTCCCGCATCCGTTCCTGACGTACCGGTTCCGGCTTCCGCCCCGTTTCCCGGAGTCTTTGGCGCTCCCAAAACCTCCGTTGTTCCGGTACCTGCTTTGGGAATCTCCACTTTCCATCCGTCCGCCAATACCTGTGCCAAATTCACGTAACTTTCGTAAGCCTCCTGCGTAAAACCCCCGGCGGCCTCAACGGCATCAAATATCCGGCTTCCTTCCGGAAGTTCATATAGCCCCGGCTTTACCACCTCACCGCAAATATGTACAAACAGGGTGGACATTTCCCCCTGTCCTGCACGTTCCAAACCGCCTGCCGCGCCTTCCAAACCGGGCGGCTCCGCTTCCGAATCGGACAGTTCCGCTTCCAAACCGGACGGCTCATCTTCCGAATCGGATGGCTGTGCTTCTTCCGTCCAAACCAAATCATCTTCTTCCAGCAAAACCGTTTCCCTGCTGCTGCATGCCGTTAAAAAAAGCAACGCCCACAGCATGGCAAACAATATCCAAATGTTTTTACTGATTTTACCGGTTTCACATTTACAAGTTTTTGTTCCTGTCATCCGCATAGTTTCCTTTCTTAAATATTCTGATACTTTAATATCTTGATATTTTAATATCTTGATATTCATTTCCTTCCAGGAAGACCCCTCTATGCGACTGTTCTTTTATTGTAAGATAATTATCCCTCTTTCGCAAGTGCCTTTTCCTATTTTATTTCCATTTAAAAATTACGATGCCGACAATAGCCACCGCCATACCGATTACTTTTCTCCATTCCAGCGGTTGCTTTTCCACACCGAACAAACCGAGCATTTCTATGACGTATGCCACAATAAGCTGCGCAACGACAATCAGCATCACCGCCCTTGCCGGTCCCAGCATATCCATGCTTTTAATGACCGTATAGGTGATGAATGCCCCAATGGCACCGCCCAAAAGCATATACTTCGGCTCCACCTTAAAGACCGCTGCCAGCGAAGACCTGTCCGACACCAGCCATACCCCAAGGCAGACCAAAAGCGCCGTACACTGGACAAAAGCATTCGCCACCCAAATGGTGGAAGATTTCGTCACCTGTGTATTAAACACCCCCTGTACACTCATCAAAGCACCGGAAATTAAAGCAATAAAAAATCCAATCATACGGGTCCTCCAAAATAAGTCATTGATTCATTACTCCTTACTTTCCTATTTTTACCCATATGACGGTATTTCTATTCAAGAAATTGTGTACTTGAAGAAGAATATAGACAACTCTATCATTGCATATCATTTGAAAAGACACCTGTGAAAGCACCTGTGAAAGCATCCATGA
>CANTGP010000132.1 GCA_947653315.1 uncultured Lachnospiraceae bacterium | reverse complement strand
GTATAAAATAGTCCTTAGAAAATAAAGGGAGAAAAATGCATGGAGACAAACAGATTTCTTGAAAGGGAGCAGGACCGCCAGTATTATATCTCGGCGATGCGTCCTGTGTTTGACAAAAGGGCATTGTTCAGCGATTTAACGGGCGATTACGTGGTTCCGCCGGAACCGAGCGTGTACGGTGAAATTACGGTGAAGTTCCGCACGAAAAAGGATAACGTGGACCGGGTGTATTTTGTATGCGATAATGAAAAGCACATGATGTTTAAGTCGGAATCGGACGATCTTTTTGATTACTATTCCCATACGGTACAGTTGGAGAACCGGGAAATCAGTTACTATTTCGAGGTACAGGCAGGGAAAATAATATGCTATTACAGTCTGAAGGGAGTACAGAAGCAGCCGGACCGGCATTTTGATTTCCGGCTGATTCCGGGATATAAGACGCCGGAGTGGGCGAAAGGGGCGGTGATGTACCAAATATACGTGGACCGCTTTTATAACGGGGATTCGTCTAATGATGTGCTGACCGATGAATACCGCTATATCGGCGATAACACGGTAAAAGTGGAAGATTGGAATAAGTACCCGGCTGCCATGGGTGTGCGGGAGTTTTACGGCGGGGATTTGCAGGGGGTGCTGGATAAGATGGACTATCTGCAGGATTTGGGGATTGACGTGATTTATTTTAATCCGCTGTTCGTTTCGCCTTCCAACCATAAATATGACATACAGGATTATGACTATATTGATCCCCATATCGGGAAAATCGTGGAGGACGGCGGGGATTTGCTGCACCACGGGCAGGAGAACCGGTTTGCGACCAGGTATATTAAGCGCGTGACGGATAAGGCGAACCTGGAGGCGAGCAACCGGTTATTTGCCGATTTGGTGGCGGAAGCCCACAGGCGCGGGATGAAGGTGATTTTGGACGGAGTGTTTAACCACTGCGGTTCTTTTAATAAGTGGATGGACCGGGAACGGATTTACGAGAACCAGGAAGGATACGAGAAAGGGGCTTATGTGGACCGGGAAAGTCCTTACCATGGATATTTTGCATTCCATAACCAGGGGGCATGGCCCTATAACGGTACGTATGACGGGTGGTGGGGGCATGATACCCTGCCGAAGTTAAATTATGAGGCTTCCCGCGAGTTGTTTGAGTATGTGATGCACATTGCGCGGAAGTGGGTTTCCCCGCCGTACAATGCGGATGGGTGGCGGCTGGACGTGGCGGCGGATTTGGGGCATTCGCCTGAATACAACCACTATTTTTGGAAGGAATTTTATAAGGCGGTGAAGCAGGCGAATCCCAATGCCATTGTGCTGGCGGAACATTACGGGAATCCGCGGGATTGGCTGCACGGGAACGAATGGGACTCCATTATGAATTACGATGCTTTTATGGAGCCGGTGACTTGGTTTTTAACGGGAATGCAGAAGCACAGCGATGATTTCCGGCAGGATATGCTGGGAAATGCGGAAAGTTTTTGGGGAGCGATGGCGTATAACGGGGCGAACATGACCATGCCGTCCCTGTACATTGCCATGAATGAGCTGTCCAACCATGACCATTCCCGTTTTCTGACGAGAACGAACCATGTGGTGGGCAGGACCAATTCCCTCGGACCGGAAATGGCAAACCACAACGTCAACAAGGCAGTGATGCGGGAAGCCGTCCTCATCCAAATGACATGGCCCGGAGCGCCTACGATATATTATGGCGACGAAGCGGGCGTGACGGGTTTTACCGACCCGGATAACCGCAGGACCTATCCCTGGGGACGGGAGGATCAGGAGCTAATTGAGTTCCACCGGAGGATGATTGCCATTCATAAGGAAAACAGGGAATTCCTTACGGGGTCGTTAAAATATATGGAGGCGGATTATAATGTTATCGGCTACGGGCGGTTTAACAGGCAGGAGCAGTCGTTGGTTGTGGTTAATAATAACCATCATGAGGTGACGAAGGAAGTCTCCGTATGGCATCTCGGTACGCCCAAGGAAGGGAAAATGAAACGTCTGATGCTCACCACGGCGGAAGGCTTTACCACCGAGGAGGCGGAGTATCCGATTATCAAGGGACGGGTGAAAGTGACCCTGCCCCCCACATCTGCCATTGTGCTGAAGCACCCGAAGAAGGCGGGGAAGAATTTCCTGCATTTTGGATAAGGATAAAAGATACCGGAGTGATCCGGTCTCTTTTTTGGAGGGAGGAAAGGAAATGAGCGGAAAAGAGGAATACAGAGGACAGGAGGTTGTTGCACAGGTGGATACCAGGCTTGTGCCGCCCAACAATAATTACCCGGACTGTGAATGCAGCCTGGTTTTGACGAAACAGCATTTATATGTTTTGGAGGATAATTATGACGGAACCTTTGAAACCCACTTTGACTTTGTATTAAAGGAAATCGATGATATTGAGGTGAAGACGGAAACTTCATACATACAGACCGGCGGGGGCGAATCCACGGGTACCTATCTTTTATCGGCGGTTTTGGGTTTTTTCGGGGGAATTGTGTCCCTGCCGGGCGGGAGGAGAGAAAAAAATGTGCGGAAGACGTTTTTCGTGCTTTATTATCATACGGAACAAGGAAGGAAAGATTTCATATATTTCCATAAACCGGCTTCCGGGACAAGGAAATTTATAAGGGCATTCCATAAGTGTAAGGGCATATGACGGAAAAATTATGGCGGTTTCCGGGAATGTTTGGTATAATAGGCAAGAGGTTATTTGTTTCCTGATTCCAGGGCAGGAATAAGATGTGCCGCACAATGAAAAAAGAAAAAGACATATTCTGCAGAAGACAGAGGGAGAAGCGGAAAGATGAAGTTTAATTTCAAACAGGATATCAAACGGATTATCGTAATATGCGTGGCGGCGTGCCTGATGGCGCTGAACATTAAGTCGTTTGTCAGGACGGGCGGGTTGTATCCGGGCGGGGCAACGGGGCTGACCATTCTGTTCCAAACGATATTTGAAAGGTATTTGGGGATTGAGGTTCCCTATTCGGTGATTAACCTGCTGTTAAATGCGATTCCCGTGTACATGGGATTCCGGTTTATCGGTAAGAAATTTACCCTGTATTCCTGTTTGGTGATTGTCCTGACCAGTTTCCTGACGGATATTATACCGGCACAGGTGATTACGTACGATATTCTGCTCATCAGTATTTTCGGCGGTATCTTAAACGGGCTGGGAATCAGCATGTGTCTGATGATGAATGCGACTACCGGCGGAACGGATTTTATTTCCATTTACCTTTCGGAAAAGAAGGGAATGGATTCGTGGAACCTGATTTTGGGAATTAATATTGTGATACTTTCCATTGCGGGAATTTTGTTTGGCTGGGATAAGGCGCTTTATTCCATTATTTTTCAATACGCTTCCACACAGGTGCTTCATGTCCTGTATAAAAGGTACCAAAAACAGACCTTCTTTATCGTTACGGATAAACCGGAGGAAATCTGCGATGCGATTTTTGCCGTAAGCAACCATGGGGCAACGATACTGGAAGGAAAGGGGTCTTATGAACATTGTGAACGGAATGTGGTTTATTCGGTGGTATCGAGGGAAGAAGTAAAAAAGGTGGCGCAGGCGGTAAGAAAGGCGGACGAAGGGGCATTTATCAATGAGGTGAAGACGGACGAACTTTCGGGACGTTTTTACCAAAAGCCGACGGATTAAGGCAGTCAGGAAGGGAGGAGTTCCATGAAAGTATATCATTGTTTTCCGGGAGGAAAGGCAAAGGCATTGACCATGAGTTATGACGACGGGAAGAAAGAGGATGTCAGGCTTGTGGAGATATTTAACAAATACGGGATAAGGGGTACCTTTAACATTAACTACGGGCTTATGAACGAAAACCACCCGGAGCGATTGGAAAAACGGCAGTTGGCGGAACTGTACAAGGGGCATGAGATTGCGACGCACAGCTACACCCATCCCACAATCGCCCGGTGTCCGCTGACGGAAGCGGCGGCGGAGATTTTGGAGGATCGGAAGGGGCTGGAATCGCTGACGGGCTATCCGGTAAGGGGCCATGCGTATCCCAACGGTTCTTACAGCCAGGAGATTAAGGAGCTGTTCCGAAAGCTGGGAATCGCGTATGGAAGGGTGATAGAATGCGCGGACGATTATGCCCTGCCAAAAGACCCCATGGAATGGCGTCCGACCTGCCACCACAACGATGCGGGGCTGATGGAAAAAGCAAGGTTTTTCGCGGGATTTTCCAAGAAACAGTATTTGAAACTGATGTATGTGTGGGGACACAGCTATGAGTTTGAAAAGGATGGCAATTGGAATGTCATTGAGGAATTCTGCGAATATATGGGAGGCAGGGAAGACATTTGGTATGCCACCAATATAGAAATCATCGATTACATGAGTGTGTGCGGGAATTTACAGTTTACGGCAGACGGTACGGGTGTTTATAATCCTTCCGCCATGAACGCATGGCTGGCGGTGGAGGACGAAAGGGTGATTGAGGTAAAGGGCGGTACTTTTGCGCGGCTGGCGGGCGGAACCGTCGGGGAAAACAGATAGGATAGGAAAGGAAAAGGGCATATGATGAATCCTGCATCCATGATGAAAATTATGAACCTGAAAAACGAGTTTCACAGACAGCACCCGAAATTTGCGGCTTTCCTGAAAGCAGCCATGGCAAAAGGGGTGCGGGAAGGAAGCGTAATCGAGATTACGGTGAAGAACCCGGAAGGGGAAGAAATGACGGCAAACATCAAGGTCCAGCCCGGTGATTTGGAATTATTGCAGGAAATGAAAGAATTGATGGGACAGTGACGGCAAAAGGTAAGGAGAATGAATAGTTACGGCAAAAGCAAGGGATATCCGGAAAAAGGAGGGAAAACATGCAGAAAGTTACGTTGGGAAAAACGGGACTTGTAGTTAGCAAAAACGGGTTCGGCGCGCTGCCGGTACAGCGCGTGTCCAAAAAAGAAGCGGTTTACCTGCTGCAGAAAGCCTTTTATAACGGCGTCAATTATTTCGATACGGCCAGGTGGTATACGGACAGCGAGGAGAAGTTGGGAGCCTCATTTGCATATACGAGGGATAAGATTATCATCAGTACAAAAACAGGAGCGCAGGATGCGGAAGGATTTTGGAAGGATTTGGATACGAGCCTGCAGATGCTTCAAACGGATTACATAGATATTTACCAGTTCCACAATCCGGCGTTTTGTCCGAAGCCGGGGGACGGAACCGGGTTATACGAGGCTGCCTTGGAGGCAAAGGCGCAGGGGAAAATCCGTCACATCGGCATTACCAACCACAGGCTGGCCGTGGCGAAGGAAGCGGTGGAATCCGGTCTGTATGAAACCATGCAGTTTCCGTTTTCCTATCTTGCCGGGGAGCCGGATTTGGAAATTGTCCGTATGTGCAAAGAGGCGGATATGGGATTTATTGCAATGAAAGCCCTGTCGGGCGGACTGATTACCAATTCTGCCCTCGCTTATGCCTATATGGCGCAGTTTGACCATGTGGCGCCCATATGGGGTATCCAAAAGGAGAAAGAATTGGATGAATTTCTGTCCTATCAGGAAAATCCGCCGGTGCTGACCGCGCAGATGGAGGAGGAAATCCAAAAGGAAAAGGCGGAACTGGCAGGGGATTTTTGTAGGGGCTGCGGTTATTGTATGCCCTGTCCGGCAGGAATTGAAATCAATAACTGTGCGAGGATGAGTCTGCTTCTGCGGCGTGCGCCCAAAGAAGGGTATCTGGGGGAGGAATGGCAGGAGAAAATGAAGAAAATCGAGAACTGCCTGCATTGCGGGAAATGCAAGGGAAAATGTCCTTACGGCCTGGATACACCGTCGCTGCTTAAGAAAAATTATGAGGATTATAAGACTTTTCTGTAAGCGGCGGCGGCGGTATTGTGTCCCGGACGGAAAAAATTTCGGATTGGGGATAAATTTCTGCAAGAATCCGTGTGTTCGGGGTAAAATAAAAAGATACGGGATTTATGCATATAAGAGTCGGAATCATCCATGTGCGGAGCGCGGAAAGGAGTATTATGGATACATCGGTTTTTCGGAATATGTCATACGGGGTTTATATTGTCAGTACGATGGACGGGGATCGTCCTACGGGTTGTATTGCCAACAGTATTATGCAGGTGACTTCCAGCCCTGCCACGGTGGCGGTGAGTATTAACCATGATAATTATACGAACGGCTGTATCGGGAAAACGGGGAAATTTGCATTTTCCATTTTGGCGGAGGATTCGGATGCGGGACTGATCGGGAATTTCGGTTTCCGTTCCGGCAGGGATACGGATAAGTTCCGGTCCGTGGATTATGAGACGGTGCAGGGGATGCCCGTGGTGAAGCATACCTGCGGTTATGTGGTATGCAGGGTAGTGGACCGGATGGAGACATCGACCCATACGGTATTTTTAGGCGAGGTTTTGGATGGCGCCGTATACGGGGGAATGGGTGATGCCATGACCTATGCTTATTACCATAAGGTAGTAAAAGGAAAAAGCCCGAAAAATGCGCCGACGTATCTGCCGGAGGAAGGAGAAGGCGGTAAAGACGGCACGGCTGCGGATGCCGTTACGGGGAACGGACAGGGAAAAGATGCCGGACAGGAAAAATATATCTGCCAGGTATGCGGGTATGTTCATGAAGGACCGCTGCCGGAAGGGTTCCGGTGTCCCGTCTGCGGAGTAGGGACGGATAAATTTAAACGTGCGGACGGCAGTTTGTAAACACGCTTCAGGAAACAGGGATGGTGAGAACCGTCCCTGTTTTTTTGCATAATGATATAAAGAGCGCATGGAGGAAGGAAATGGGAATGGGGAAAAAAATTTGCAGACTGGATGAACTGCATGCGGGACAATGGGGAAGAATCGTGGAGATGCATGTGGCGGAAGATATCGGACAGCGGCTTAAGGATATGGGATTTGTGCAGGGGGGACGTATCGAACGTGTTTATGGCAGTCCTTTCGGGGACCCGGCGGCATATTTCGTAAAACAGACGTTAATCGCCCTTAGGAACGGGGATGCGGGAAAAATAAGCGTGGAAACGGAAGGGGGAGCGGAAGAAAATGGGACTGAGTAATGTTTCGATGGGAATCGGTGCAATCGACTGCGGGCTGGAAATAAAAAAGAAGAAAAAGGACGATATTATCGTGGCGCTGGCAGGAAACCCCAATGTAGGAAAGAGTACGGTATTTAATGTCATGACAGGTCTGCACCAGCATACCGGGAATTGGGCGGGCAAGACGGTGGCAAGCGCGCAGGGGTATGCATCATGCGGGAGGCAGGGATATGTGCTGGTGGATATTCCCGGCTGTTATTCGTTACATACGCGTTCGGCGGAGGAGGAAGTGGCAAAGGACTTTATCTGTTCCGGCATTCCTGATGTGGTGGCGGTGGTCTGTGATGCGGTATGTCTGGAGCGGAGTATGGGACTGGTCCTGCAGGTGTTGGGACTGACGAAACGGGTGGTAGTCTGTGTGAACTTGATGGACGAGGCAGAGAAGAAGCGGATACGGATTGATTTGCATGGGCTGCAGGAGAGATTGGGCGTTCCGGTGGTGGGAACGGCAGCGAGGAGCGGTGTGGGAATCGGGGAAGTATACCGCGCCATTAATGAAGTGGCGAAGAAACGGGAAGGCGGGGGTATGGGAGACTGGCAGGGAAAAAGCGGGGAAGATGCCGCAGCGAAGCTGTGCCACGGACTGGTGGAATACGGGGATGCCGGTTATTTGGATGCCGACCGCAGGAAGGACCGGATTTTTACGGGAAAATGGACGGCGGTACCGGTAATGTTTTTGCTTCTGTTGGGGATTTTCTGGCTGACCATTGTAGGGGCAAATTATCCCTCGGAGCTGTTGCGGAGTTTTTTTGCATTTACGGAAGGGAAACTGACAAAAGGGCTGTGCCGGCTGGGGGTGCCTGAGGTGT
>CANTGP010000131.1 GCA_947653315.1 uncultured Lachnospiraceae bacterium | reverse complement strand
CCAGCAGTTCAAAATTATAATAATCCGAGTCCACACTAAAAATTTTCTTCCCATTGCGGTAGAAGATTAACTGCGACTTTCCTCTCCCATAGATGGTTCCTCTCCGAAGAAGATCCTCCACATACCGGACCGATGTAATGTCGTGGAATCTGTATCTGCGGACTGGCAGGGGATATTCATACCGGGTCATGACATCCGGCTCCACTTTCACTTCCGAAAACATGCAACAAATGGAAGCAAGCATTACCATAAAAGCAAACACCAAAAAAAACATCACCCCAAACCACTCTCCCTGATCCCGGATATCCCCCATAAACAGCATTGCCATTGAGGCGGCATACGGAAATACTGCCAAAACCGCAAATATTACCAGTATTAAGGGCGAATAATGCAGATAAAAACATGTCTCATTCTCCACCCGCCTGGTCAGCCTCCTTTTATTCCATCCCGCCGCCAACACGGGCGGCAGGAAAATCACAAGCCCTGAGGCAATGCAAAAAACCATCTTAAAAATCAAAATCAAACCCCTCCAAATCCTCCACCATCTTTTGCTCCGTTTCCAGAAGGACCTGATTCACGGACTCGCTGACCTGCTGCCCGTTCAGCCCCCAAATCTCGCCGAGGTTTTCCGCAATTTCGTCCCGCTCCATGGCGGTAAAATCCGCAAAAGCGCGCCGCAGGAACACCAGCGCCCGTTTAAAATCATCTTCATTCAAGGTGTCCAAATAGGCATCCAAACTCTCCCACAGGGACAGCCTTGCAATCAGGGCATAGCGGTTTTTCATGGCAAGTCCCTCGAACCACCCGGCCCCCAGTTCCGCAGGCACTCCCCTGGAAAGCCTGCGCCGCACTTCCAAATTAAGCCGTCCGCTGTCCATGCATCCCCTCTCCAGCAGAACGGCGGCTGCAAATCCGGAAAGTTTCGTATTCAGGTCATCCCGCCTTGCCGTCTCCTCCAAGGCATCCAGCCACGCCCGGCTGTCCAAAAAATCATGGGCAAGGGAAGCGCGGTTTAATTGTTCCGCCGCCGTAACCATCCCTTTGCTGGCAGCATCGTCACAGACGCAGGCCCCCGGCAGAATCAGACAGGCACGGTAAAAAATCTGGCAAAGAATGGGCTCCAGCGGGGCGGCATCCAAATGCCGGATATCACCGTACTGCACCACCACGGAAAGCCGGTCCGCCGTGGCCGCCAGTTCCTCCAGGGAAGCCGCATCCACCGCCATTGCCTGCAGCGCAGCGGTGGCATAAGCCACGGCGGAAGCCATGCCGCAGGTAAAGGCATCTTCAATCACACCGGCTATTTCCCCCATACCGGGAGCCGTCTCCACCCGCTCCTTCATGGCGAAGGATGCCGCCTGCTCCACCGTGTCTCCCTTTAGCGCCGCTTCCACCAATTCAATCTCCGCCTCCGGTGTCCAGCGTACCACCCAATGCTCCGCCCATGTGGCATTGTCCTGGTTTACTTTCTGCCGGCCGGCAAAACGGATTCCCAAAACCCGGAGCCGGTGCAGGAAGAAAGAACGGTGCAAATCAAGGAAAGCCGCCTTCTGCGAGGAAACGTTACGGTTCTCACGCAAATCAAGGGGCAAATCCTGCGCGGTGATATCCCGGTACTTTTCCAGTTTCCATTCTTTTAACTGCCGGTAAAAGTCCTCCTGAATGCTGGTACGGCTGACCCCTTCCGGCAGTGCGCCGATGGCGGTCCCGATTTCCGTATCCGCCATGGCAAGGCTGACGGCGGAAAACCTGCCCCCGCCCAAACAGGTTATGGCCGCATCCCGCAAATCGCGTAATACGGGAGCTTTTCCTCCCCGGAGTCCCGCCAGGGAATTTGCCAGCCGGACCGCTTCTATCACCTCCGCAGAGGAAACCGGGGTGCCGTGCTCCCTTTGGTATCCGGCAATCCGCGAAAGATATGCCTGCGGCACATACCGCAAATCCCCCCTCTGCAACGCTTCCCACAACAGGGAATAATATGCCGGGGCTTTATTTCCCGCTCCGTAGCCCGCCCGGGCAGACAGCCGGTAATAGGAATAGGGCATCAGGGTATGGCTGGCTTCCACCCTTGGCAGGGCATCCAGTTCTTCCTTTGTCATGGGCAGGGCATGTTCGGATAAAAGCCCGGACACATGGTAAGCGCCCGTAACTGCCACGATTTCCTCCGGTGCAAAGCCTTCTTCCAACGCCTCCCGTATCCGGAGCCGCATAAAAGCCTCCCTCGCCAAAGTCTCCGCATCTTCCGCATCCCGTTCCATTTCCCCTTCCGGCTCCCGACCGGCTTCCCGCAGGCCGGAACCGAACAAAGCGGCTCCCTCGCAATACCCGTCCGCATCCCCGGCATGTTCCATCACCCGTTCCCAAAAGGTTTCCTGCCCGTCCTCCCCCGCCTGACGGTCCAGGCGCCCGTAAACGCTTATGCGTTCCTCCCCGTCTTCCGTCCTTTCCTGTCCGCCGGACGGAAGCGCCAGAAACACATCGGAAGGCAAATCCATAAAACGGCATTCCACTCCCTGCTCCTTACACCAGCAAATCGCCTGGTATTCCGGGGAATACTCCGCAAAAGGGTACAAAACCGTCCGCACAGGGGCTTCCTTTGTGTAGGCAAGGATTGCAATAGGGGGCTTTGTCTCCGGCCGGGTGATATCCGCCATCATTTCATTAAAATCACTGGGACCCTCCACCAAAACCAAACGGGGTTTTTTTTCTGTCAAAAATTGCCGCAAATGCCACGCGCCCGCAGGCGACAGATGGCGAATGCCGAATACATAAGGGTGTGTCATAATAATCCTCTGCATGCTTGATACAATCCGCTCCAGTGGGAACCCCGCTTCTTCATCACATGTTCCAGGTATTCCTTCCAGGCTACACAATCTTTTTCCTCATCCTTTATAATGGCTCCCTGCAGTCCGGCGGCCAAATCCTCATCGCTGATACTGCCGTTGCCGAAACTCCCCGCCAGCGACATACTGTTGCAGAGCAGGGAAATCGCTTCCGCCGTGGAAAGCACTCCCGACGTCGGCTTCACCTTTTGGCTCCGGTCACAGGTTTCCCCGCTGCGGAGTTCCCGGAAAATGGTACAAACCTTCTCCACGACCTCGTCTTTTGGCAGGGAAGCGTTCAAATCCAATCCTGCGGAAAGCTGCTCCACCCTAGTACGGACAATTTCCATCTCGGATTCCAAATCCGCGGGAGCCGGAAGCACCACAATATTAAAACGGCGCTTCAACGCCGCGGACATCTCATTAACGCCCTTATCCCTGGTATTTGCCGTGGCAATCAGGGAAAAACCTTTTTTGGCGGGAACCTCCATGTTCAGTTCCGGCACGGAAATCCTCTTTTCCGACAAAATCGAAATCAGCGCATCCTGCACTTCGGAAGCGCATCTGGATATCTCCTCCAGCCTGGCAACGGTTCCCGTCTCCATGGCATGGAAAACGGGACTTTTCAACATCGCCTCTTTAGACGGTCCTTTCGCTATCAGCATGGCATAATTCCAGGAATAGCGGATCTGTTCCTCCGTCGTTCCCGCAGTGCCCTGGATGACTTTCGTGGAATCCCCGTTAATGGCTGCGGTCAAATGCTCCGACAGCCAGCTTTTGGCAGTTCCCGGCTCCCCGATGAGCAAAAGCGCCCGGTCCGTGACCAACGTGGCGATTGCAATCTCCACCAGCCGCTCATGTCCGATATATTTCGGAGTGATTACCGTATTTCCCACCCTGCCGCCGCAGATGTAAGTACGGACGGAACGGGGAGACATTTTCCATCCCGCAGGAACGGGGTCTTTTTCGGCCGCAGCCAAAGCGTCAAGTTCTTTCTGGAAAAGCAGCTCCGCCGGCAGCCTTTGTAATTGTTCTTCCATCATGTTATACTGTTCCTTTCTTTAATTCTTCCAAAAAATCCGAAAACCGTTCTTCCCCCGAACCGGAATCCCGCAGCCGCAGCCGTCCCTGCTTATAAAAATCATAAACTCTCTGCATTTCCTCATATACGGCGGCGCCGTCCCCCGGCAGCAGCGCCGCAAAAGCGGAAAGCTCCGAGAAATAGAACGGTCGGTTCTGTCCGGTAACATAACCGACGGCAAGCCCTTCACATTTGGGATATCCACAGCGTTTCAGTGCAAGCAGGTAATCCCTTGGAACCGCCGTCTTACGTGCGCGGCCGTAAAAATAATCCCCCAGCTTACGGCAATAAGCACCGTCCCCGGGATTCACACAATCCATCAGCACCCGATCGATATCCGCGTCTTGGCAGCGCATGAGAATATCCGTAAAATGCCCGGTAATATCCTGCTTTACGGGCTGACGGTATTCCGGCGCAGGCTCCCCGGACGGATGGGTACGGCGTCCACGCTTTACGCACAGCACATAAGCATTTTCCCTTTCGTCATACCTTAGCCCGTCAATGCCCCTTGCCAAAAGCGGATACAACTCCTTGTCAGGCCGAAACAGTTTCCCCTTAAGCTGCTTCTCCAGCCAGTCGCAGCAGTCCTCCCCGTCAAGGAGCCGCGCCGCCACCGCCATCGGGAAATAATCCTTGCGCCTGCCCTGACGCCTGCCTCCCGCCTCGTACAGCTCCACGGCAAGGGCACAGAGTTCCGCGTCGGGACGGCAATGCAACGCCTGGTGCAGCAGATAGGGAATCGAAACCCGGAACGTAAACGTAAGTTCCCTGTTTCCGGTATTGCGCCCTGCCATAACCGTCTCACCCACGGCATTTGCCACGAACACGGTCTTTTTGTCTTCGTAGACATATTTCATGCAATCTTCCAAATCCGCCGCCATGCGGAAGACTCCGCAGATTTCCTTTCCGCTTTTTCCGGGCAGGGCCGCCAGCGATTCCCCCAGCAGGATTCCCTGTTCTTTTGTCATAACTGTCTCGGGGCGTTCCCCCGCCCAGGGCAGCAATTGTTCCTTCAATTTTTCCGCCACAAACCGGGAAGCCCACTCCGTTTCCGCATAAACCAAATAATGCATGGCATCCACGGGCTTCTTTTTATAAAGCTCCCCAAAAACGGCCTCTGCTTTCCCGTCTTCCATATATGCCAACGCATAGTATGCCGCTTTTCTCGCATTTCCCTTTTCCGTCTTTGTCAGTTCCAAAAGCAAATCCGCATTTTCAGGACGGCGGCGCAGCGCGAAAACCAGCGCTTGACGCACTTCTTTTTCCGCTTCCGGCAGTATTTTCACAAAAAATTCATTGGATGCTTCCCCGTCCACTGCCATCATGACATGGATACGGCGCACCATCTCTTTTTTCCCTTTGGGATCAAATCCTTTCCGTAACAAGGGCAGAATCGAGGCATCCTCCTCTTTCAGCCATTCCGCCACCGTATCCGCAAGCTCCCCGTAAGAAGCCCCCAAAGCCCGGACCATCGCTTCCTTAATCCGGTAATCCCGGAAAAGCTCCGGGCGGTCCCTGCGGGTGTCCAGTACATAGCCGTAATGTCCGCTGCCGGAATTTAACAGGGAATCCGTCAGCGTTTTCACCACGGAATAGGGCGCATTGGTGACGACGCTGCCCCACCCGCTTCCCGCCACGGGCTCCACCTCCCCGTCCACTGCCACTGTCCCCTGGGTGCACAGCACGGCATCCGCCAGCGTAATGGCATCCAGCAAAAGTTCTTCTTTCTTCTCCGCATCCGGCGATAAAAGCATTCCGGTCAACTGCCCGATTTTGGCAAAGACCGGTGCGGCCTGTTCCAACGGCGCAAAAGCCTCCGCAGCCCGCCTGAGGCGGAAATCTTCCGCAAGCAGGCCGGTGCCTGCAATCATGGAGGCACGGAGCCTTGCACGCAACTCATATAACGGTGAAATATCCATTTCTTTTTTCCTCCTTCGGGCCGGACCATGTATACCGGCTTTAACCGCACCGCTCAGTACAGCAGGCGCACCACATCTTCCCCGGTTATAATGCTGAGGGGCTGCATTTTCAGGCGCCTTGCCCCGCCGTCATAATAAAAGGCTCCCAAAAGCACCTGCTGCCGCAGGAACCCTTCTTCCGGCAGCAACGCCAGCCTGTCCGCGGAAGGCTCCATCCCCGGCGCATCCCCCAGGGCAATCGTCTCCCCGCCTTCGGTCTCCAGGGCAAATCCGTCCCCGGTCTTTCCGATCCTCGCAAAAGAAATCAGGCGCAGGTATACGGGATCGGCAAGGGCATTCTTTAACAGATTCTTAGCCGCCTTAGCTTCCGCCGCAAGGGAAGTTCCTGCCAAAGAACGGAGCTTTTGCAAATCCTCTTTCTCCACCGGACGGATTCCGGCTCCGTCCCAGCGGACACGCAGGTTTCCTTCCCCCGGATAGCATACCGCCATGGGAACCTCCGCCACTCCGAAAACGGTATCTTCCTGCTTTACATATTTTAACGCCTTTACCGGACGGTAATTGCGTGTCACGTATAATTCCCCGGAAGCCAAATCCGCCCAGCATCCGGTATCTATGTACTCCTTCCTGGCAGCGTCATAATTGACCCAAAAGGACAACTGCATCAAACGGGCATCCGCCATCCCTTTTCCCAGGGCTTCCAGTTCGGACAGTTTCCATACGCCGCCCAATTCTTCATAGAGCGCCGTATCGTCCTGTTCCACATTTCCCTGCTCCAGTTTTTCCGACAGATATTGCTGCGATTTTTTAACCAATGCCCGGAATTTCTCCAAAACGGCAATGGCGGCCTCATAATGTTCTTCCCTGCCGTCCTTTTGGAAAGCCGCTATTTCCAAAACCAGTCCGTTTAACAAGCGCTGGGGACCGGGAAGATAATAGTCCCCAAGCTGCTTAGCAAGCTGCTCATAATTCTTTAACGCCGTACCTCCCATGGTGCCCAAACCGGCACGGACCAAATCCCGGATCAGCCTGTCCGCCAATTCAAGACCCTCCAACTGTTTTTTCAGCTTCTTGGTTTTCGCGGCTTTGGCGCTCTTTGCGGCTGACGCCTTCTTTTTGGCAGCCGCTTCCCCGTCTTCAACCGTCAATCCGTCCCCCGTTTGGGCCGCGGCGTTCTTTGCTTCCCGCGCCTGCTTCTTTTCCCTCTTTTTCAAAATATCCTCCGGGATTTCACAAATGCCGAAATTTTTCCCGGCTAGAATCTCATAAAGAAGCGCCAGCCCGTGCTTGCAGGGAAACTGACGGCTGGGACAGGAACACCGGCACACCGGATTACCCGGCTCCATAAAATCCACGGTGGTAATGTAATTATTTTTCCCGCTTCCCGTACATTCCCCCAGGTAAAACGTATCGTCCGCAGAGCGCTCCAGCCGTACAAAGCCGCCCTTTTGGGATATTTTCCTGCCATTCGCCGCAGCGGCCGCATTAGGCGCCATGGACTGAATCTGTTGTTCCGTAACCTGCTGCATAAAAACCTCCCCGTTTCTTCCGAATATAAATCCAGTATACTCAAAAATACCTTCCAATACAAGAAATTAGCGGTGAAAATTTCTTCCCTGCACAACAATTTTGCCTGAACGCGGGAGGGGCGGAAGAAGGCGGACGCATGGGAGGGAGTTTTTTGCGGGGTGGCGGCAGCGGGATTGCCTGTCACGGTTTTCCGTGCACTTTTTCCGTCTGGGAGTTTCTAAGCAGAATGGCATAAGTTACCACTGGCTACGGTCGCCCTCTATCGGCATCCATGCCGAATCGGGCTAAACCGTGCATCCATGCACGGTTTCCCTTAAGTATCCCCATTCTGCTAAGAAACTCCCGCCGGAAACGAAGCACGGAAAATCCGTGACAGGCAATCCCGCTGCCGCCACCCCGCAAAAAACTCCCTCCCATGCTGGGTAAAATAAAAGGAAATACTATGGTACATCATGATAAGCCGCCGAACCACGCTTAGTGAATAAAAGGAAATGCTATGATGTATCATGATATTTTTGATACCCAGCAAAAGCCAGGAACGGGATGCCCTGCCCCGGTTTGTCTCTGACGCCCTGTGCTC
>CANTGP010000130.1 GCA_947653315.1 uncultured Lachnospiraceae bacterium | reverse complement strand
AGGCGAATATGCCAAGCCGTGTGGCTTTTGCCGTTTCCAGCGGCGTGGATTCCCGTACCATCCTGGACATGAACGGTGCGGAAAAGCTGCTTGGGAAGGGGGATATGCTTTTCTATCCCCAGGGGTATCCGAAGCCGGCGAGAATCCAGGGGTCTTTTGTGTCCGACCAGGAAGTATCCGAAGTGGTGGATTTCCTGAAAAACCAGGCGATCGGCAATGTGTACAGCGAGGATGTGGAAGCACAGATTAAGGATATGGGGAGTGCGGTTGCCTCCGGCGGCGGAAACGGCGGGGACGGCGGCAGTTATGACCAGTATTTTGCCGAGGCGGGCAGGTTTATCATCGATAAGGATAAGGCATCCATCGGTATGCTGCAGCGGGTATTTAAGATCGGGTTTAACCGTGCCGCGCGCATTATGGACCAGTTGTGCGAGGCAGGCGTGGTGGGCGAGGAAGAAGGCACCAAGCCAAGGAAAGTACTGATGGGACCTGAAGAATTTGAGCAGTTGGTGGAAGAAAGGGTATAGGAATGGAAGGAATGAAAACGGATATTCAGATCGCGCAGGAAGCGGTAATGGATTCAATCCTTACGGTGGCGGAACGGCTTGGCATGGAAGCCGACGATTTGGAGTTGTACGGGAAATATAAGGCGAAGGTTTCCGACGGGTATTTGGAGAAAATAAAAGGAAATCCGGACGGAAAGCTCATACTGGTAACGGCAGTGAATCCCACGCCGGCAGGGGAAGGAAAGACCACGGTCAGCGTAGGACTGGGGCAGGCGTTCGGGCGTCTCGGGAAAAATGCGGTGATTGCCCTCAGGGAGCCGTCCCTTGGTCCCTGCTTTGGCATCAAGGGGGGAGCGGCAGGCGGGGGCTATTCGCAGGTTGTGCCGATGGAGGATTTGAACCTGCATTTTACGGGGGATTTCCATGCGATTACTTCGGCGAACAATCTGCTTGCCGCCATGTTGGATAACCATATCCAGCAGGGGAATGCTTTGGGCATCGATACGAGACAGGTGGTATGGAAACGGTGTCTGGACATGAATGACAGGGTGCTGCGCAATATCGTGGTGGGGCTTGGCAATAAAGCGGACGGCACGGTCAGGGAGGATCATTTTGTCATTACCGTGGCGTCCGAAATCATGGCGGTTCTTTGTCTTGCCGAAGACATGGAGGACATGAAGGAACGGCTCGGCAGGATGGTGGTTGCCTACAACATGCAGGGCGGACCGGTGACGGCGGCGGACCTTCAGGCGGTGGGCGCCATGGCGGCGCTGTTAAAGGATGCGTTGAAACCGAACCTGATCCAAACGCTGGAGCATACGCCTGCGCTGGTTCACGGCGGGCCTTTTGCCAACATTGCCCATGGGTGCAATTCGGTGCGGGCCACAAAGGCGGCGCTTAAAATGGCGGATTACTGCATTACGGAAGCCGGTTTCGGCGCGGATCTCGGCGCGGAGAAATTTTTTGACATCAAATGCCGGATTGCCGGACTGAAACCGGATGCGGCGGTTTTGGTGGCAACCGTAAGGGCGTTAAAATATAACGGGGGAGTGGCAAAGGCGGATTTGAACGGGGAAAATCTGGCCGCGCTGGAAAAAGGCATTGCCAACCTGGAAAAACACATGGAAAATTTACGCAAATACAAGATTCCCGTGGTGGTGGCGCTCAATTCCTTCGTGACCGATACGGAGGCGGAAGTTTCTTTCGTAAAGGAATTCTGCGAAAAAAGGAACTGTAAATTTGCCGTGGCGCAGGTATGGGAAAAAGGCGGCGAAGGCGGCGTGGAACTGGCAGGAAAAGTGTTGGAAGCGCTGGAATCGCCGGAATCGGAATCGGGAAGCCGTTTTGAACCTCTTTATCCGGACGGAATTTCCCTGGAAGAAAAGATAGAAACGGTGGCAAAAGAGATTTACGGGGCCGGGGCGGTAAACTATGCGCCTGCGGCAAGGCTTCAGTTAAAAAAACTGGAGGAGCTTGGCTTTGGAAGCCTTCCGGTGTGCATGGCAAAAACGCAGTATTCCCTGTCCGACAATCCGGACCTTTTGGGACGGCCTGAGGGTTATACCATGCAGGTGAGGGAGGCTTACGTGTCCGCCGGCGCCGGTTTCGTGGTGGTGCTGACGGGGGCTGTGATGACGATGCCGGGGCTGCCGAAGGAACCGGCGGCGTTACGGATTGACGTGGACGGGGACGGTGTGATTACCGGGCTGTTTTAAGGCTTGGTTTTTGTTTGGCTATGGATTCGGAAAGGAAGGGATGGAATGATGGCACGGATTATTGACGGAAAGGCGGTTTCCGCGCAGATAAAGGATGAGTTAAAGGAAAAGGTGGCAGCCATGAAGGCGGAAGGGACGCAGGTGACGCTGGCGGTCATCCAGGTAGGGTGCGACCCGGCGTCCAGCGTATATGTGGGCAACAAGAAAAAGGCATGTGAGTATATCGGGATACGTTCCCTTGCTTATGAACTGCCGGAGGAGACGTCCCAGGAGGAACTGCTTGACCTGATTGCGGAACTGAACGGGAGGAGGGACGTCAACGGAATTTTGGTGCAGCTCCCCCTGCCGGGGCATATCGATGAAGATATGGTCATCGGGGCAATTCATCCGAAGAAGGATGTGGACGGCTTCCATCCCCAAAGTGTGGGAGCGCTCTGCATCGGGCAGCCCGGTTTCGTGTCCTGCACACCGGCGGGCATTATCCAGTTGTTAAAGCGGTCCGGCATTGAAATTGCCGGAAAGGAATGCGTGGTCATCGGAAGGAGCAATATCGTGGGAAAACCCATGGCAATGCTGCTTCTTAGGGAAAACGGGACGGTGACGGTGGCGCATTCCCGGACAAGGGATTTAAAGGAGGTTGCGAAACGCGCGGATATTCTCGTGGTGGCGGTTGGTAAGCCGAAAATGATCACGAGGGAATACGTCAAAGAAGGCGCCGTTGTCATCGACGTGGGCATCCACCGCATGGAAGGCAAAAAACTGTGCGGGGATGTGGATTATGACGACGTGGCGCCCGTGTGCAGCGCCATAACGCCGGTTCCGGGCGGCGTGGGTCCCATGACGATTGCGATGCTGATGAACAACTGTGTGGAGTCGGTAGCGCTTCAGGCAAAGTAAGAAAGGTATTCGGTTATGAAATGTCCAAAATGCGGTTACGAATTGGCACAAGACCATTTGTACTGCGATAACTGCGGGGAGGAAATCCGGATAGTGCCGGATTATGAGCCGGAGATTGAGCGGGAAATCAATGAGTCTTTGGCGACTTTGCTTGTGGAACTGGCGGAAGAAGAAACACCGGATCCTGCGGACGGAACAGGATTGGGGACAGGGACGGAAACAGAGAAGGCAGCAGGCGAAAACACCGGAAAGACGGGCGGGGAACATGGCAAAGACGGGGAAAACAGTATCAATGGGGACGGGGAAAAGGGGAGTGGCACAAGGAAAGGCAAACACGGAAAAAAGAAGAAACGGGTATGGATTGCGGCTGTGGTCTTCCTGTTTCTGGCACTCGCGGCTGCGGCAGGGTCGTGGGCACATTACCGGTACCTGCGTACCTATTCCGTGGATTACCAGATGGAGGAAGCATATAAAGCGGCAGACATGGGAATGTACGCCAAGGCAGTGGAATGGCTGGAGAAAGCACGCGGGCTGGACCCGGATAATGTGACCATTTTTTTCCGGCTGGCGGAATTGTATGGGATACAGGGAAAAGAGGATACCGTGTTGTCCATGATGGAAGAAGTGATACAGGACCCGGAGCGTTTTGGGGAGGCGGAAGAAGAACAGGCGTATGCGAAAGCCATAGAAATATATAAGGGACGGGAAGATTACCCCGCCATTATCGGACTGTTGGAAGGATGCGGCAGGGAAGACATCGTAAACGGGTACCAGCAGTTTATTGCAAAACCGCCGGAATTCAGCGAGGAAGGCGGACGTTACCAGGCAGTGCTGCCCTTAAAATTAAGTGCCAATACGTCGGGAAAAATATATTATACGCTGGATGGGACAAAGCCCAACAAAAAAAGCAGTCTCTATACGGCACCCATATTTTTGGAGCCCGGTTCCTATATCGTGACGGCTTATTTTGTAAACGATTACGGCATAGAAAGCGACGCGGTATCCAACACTTACCATATCGAAGTCCAGCCGCCCCCGGCGCCGGAGGTTTCGGCATACAGCGGGGAATACCGGGAGCCGTGTATGATTGAGGTGACGGTGCCGGAGGACTGCATGGTTTATTATACGTCGGACGGGACCGTGCCCACCATCGACAGTTCCCGCTATACTACGGCAATATCCATGCCGCTTGGCGATTCGGTTTACCAGTTTATCGCGGTCAGCCCGGAAGGGGCGGTCAGCGAGATGACGGTTTGTGAGTATCATTTGGAATTACATACGGATGTGACGGTGGACATGGCAATTTCCAATGTAATCCATGCGTTGATGCGGGCGGATGTCCTGTTGGACGAAAACGGTAAGATGCGGGGCATGAGCGGACGGAACGTGTATAAATACAATGCGGTGGTACGGATTGAAGGAAGCGGGGATTATTACGTGATTTATGAATATTACGAGGATGCCACGGGCATCCAGTCCAAAACGGAGCGGATGTACGGGGTGAATATCGAGAACGGGATGCCGTGCAGGATTACCTATGATGCGGACGGAAAGATTGTGCTGGTAGACATTTAGGCTTGCGTTTTTTACGGTTTTCCATTATGATATAGTTTAATGGCTTTCATACGGTAAAGCATTGAGTTGCTTTACGGCTGATACAGGAGGGATAAGATGTACAGGATATTAGAGGCAAGGGAGCTGGCGGCAAATATTTACCTCATGGTGGTAGAGGCAAAGCGGATTGCGAAAAGATGCCAGCCGGGGCAGTTTATTATTGTCAGGATGGATGCGGAGGGGGAAAGGATTCCGCTCACCATCTGCGACTACGATAGGGAGAAAGGCACCGTGACCATTGTGTTCCAAACCGTCGGGGCAGGAACGATGAAGATGGCGGAGCTTAAGGAAGGGGACAGTTTCCATGATTTCGTGGGACCGCTTGGCTGTCCTTCGGAGTTTGTGAATGAGACGCCGCAGGAGCTTGGGAAAAAAAGCATTCTTTTTGTGGCAGGCGGCGTAGGTACTGCGCCCGTTTACCCGCAGGTGAAGTGGTTAAGGGAGCAGGGCGTGGGCGCGGATGTGATTGTGGGCGCCAAGACCAGGGATTTACTGATTTTGGAAAAGGAAATGGAAGCGGTGGCGGCAAACCTGTACGTGACCACGGACGACGGGTCTTACGGCAGGAGCGGTATGGTAACGCAGACCATTCAGGATTTGGTGGAAGAAGGAAAACACTATGATGTCTGTGTGGCCATCGGGCCGATGATTATGATGAAATTTGTCTGCAAAATGACGAAAGAGCTGGGTATTCCCACGGTGGTGAGCTTAAACCCGATCATGGTGGACGGTACCGGAATGTGCGGCGCCTGCCGTGTGACGGTGGGCGGCGAAGTGAAATTTGCCTGCGTGGACGGGCCGGAATTTGACGGACACCAGGTGGATTTTGACCAGGCGATGAAACGCCAGCAGATGTATAAAACCGCAGAGGGCAGGGCTGTCCTGAAACTGCAGGAGGGCGATACCCACCACGGCGGCTGCGGCCAGTGCGGCTGACAGGCCGGTGATTCCTGCCGGAAACAGAGACGTTTTCGGAAGACGGGACCGGTGCGCGGAAACCGCGGACAGTCCGGCAGGATGGGCGGAAACATGGAGACGGCTGCCCGCAGACAGGGGCGGTGGAACGGAGGAGAATTCGTATGGACGTATTGAAAAAGGTGCCTGTGCGTGAACAGGAAGCAAAAGTGCGCGCTGCCAATTTTGAGGAGGTGTGCCTTGGATATAATAAGGAAGAAGCGATGGAGGAGGCTTCCCGCTGCATTAACTGCAAGAATGCGCAGTGCGTGAAAGGGTGTCCCGTGGCAATTAATATTCCCGGCTTTATCGAGAAGGTAAAGGACGGGGACGTGGAAGCGGCTTACCAGGTCATCAGCGAAGCGAGCGCCCTTCCGGCGGTATGCGGACGCGTATGCCCGCAGGAGAGCCAGTGCGAGGGAAAATGCATCCGGGGGATTAAGGGAGAGCCGGTTTCCATCGGTAAGCTGGAACGCTTTGTGGCGGACTGGGCAAGGGAAAACGGCATCAAACCTGCCGGTGCGAAGGAAAAGAACGGTAAGAAAGTGGCGGTCATCGGCTCCGGTCCGGCAGGGCTTACCTGTGCGGGGGATTTGGCGAAGATGGGCTATGACGTGACGATTTTCGAAGCGCTCCATGAAGCGGGGGGCGTGCTGGTGTACGGTATTCCCGAATTCCGTCTTCCGAAGGAAGCCGTGGTGGCAAAGGAAATCGAGAACGTAAAATCACTTGGCGTGAAAATAGAAACCAACGTGGTAGTGGGGAAGTCCGTTACCATTGACGAACTGCTGGAAGAAGAAGGATTCGATGCGGTCTTCATCGGTTCCGGCGCCGGTCTGCCGAAATTCATGGGGATTCCGGGAGAACAGGCCAACGGCGTATTTTCCGCCAACGAATACCTGACCAGAAGCAATCTGATGAAAGCCTTTGACGAAGAATCCAATACGCCGATTATGCGCGGGAAAAAGGTCGCCGTGGTGGGCGGCGGAAACGTGGCGATGGATGCGGCCAGGACGGCTTTGCGCCTGGGGGCGGAAGTACATATCGTATACCGCAGGAGCGAGGAAGAACTTCCGGCCAGGGTGGAAGAAGTGCACCACGCCAAGGAGGAAGGCATTATTTTCGATTTGCTGACCAATCCGGTGGAAATCCTGACGGATGAGAACGGCTGGGTAAGCGGCATGAAATGCGTGCGGATGGAACTTGGCGAGCCGGACGAATCGGGAAGGAGAAGACCGGTGGTGAAGCCGGATTCCGAATTTACCATTGAGGCGGACACGGTGATTATGTCCCTGGGCACTTCCCCGAATCCGTTGATTTCCTCGACCACCGAAGGGCTGGAAACGAATAAATGGAAATGTATCGTGGCGGATGAGGAGTACGGAAAGACCACGAAGGAAGGCGTTTACGCAGGCGGCGACGCGGTAACGGGCGCGGCTACGGTGATTCTCGCCATGGGTGCGGGAAAAGCCGGCGCGAAAGGGATAGATGCGTATTTGAAAGAGCGGTAATTGGGGTGACAGGGCGGAATGCCGGGAAAATGCGTGGAATACGTATTTTCCCGGCATTCCGCATTGTTGTCGGCAACTTTAAACTTTTTTTGGATTATTTTTCTTGACTTTTTTTCTATATCAAATTACAATGAAGAAAAGGAGGTCCGTATATGCTGGCATATAAGATAGATGTGATAGAAACCTTGAAAGAATCCGGGTATAACAGTACTCGGATATTAAAAGAAAATGTACTTAGCCAGTCTGCTATGCAGAAATTGCGGAAGGGGGAAATGATAGGCATAAAGACATTGGGGCAACTTTGCGAATTATTGGATATGCAACCGGGAAATATAATAAAATATGTAGAAAATAAACCGCAAAAAGTTTGATTTCAATATTAAAAATAAACCATAAATAGTTTATAACGGTATTATCAGATGAGGCAAGTAAATTTGGTAAAGAATGGAGGAAAGGATATGGTAGAAGTTATGACAGATAGACAATATGACGGAATCTTGCAGATGATTGAAATGATAGTAGACGGATGCAAGGACTTAGAGGAAGCAAAAAGGAAAATCGCAGAATTGCGGAAGGAAAAGAAAGAAAAGGAAAAAATTGAATAAAGAATAAGGGAGAGCGGAACTTGCCACCGCTCTTTTCTTTTTATGCACAGGCCCGCATATGGAAGTTTGCTGTTTCACAGCATGCGGGGCGCGCGGCGAGTAGGGGAGAAAAACCTTCCCCTACTCGATTGAAAATCTCCCATAATAACGGCAAAAAATAGCGGAACCCCTGT
>CANTGP010000129.1 GCA_947653315.1 uncultured Lachnospiraceae bacterium | reverse complement strand
AATTCCCCGCCGTGAAGGTCTCCTCCCTTCTGTCCGATATGCACGGGAAGAACCGTCTGCATACGCTTGGAACCTCCTTCGCAATATAAGTATAATAGCGGAATCCGCATTCCATATCAGTATACCAGCCAAGATGGCAGGTCGGCATGACAACCGCAATTCCCTTCTCAGATGCGTACCTCTCGATCGAAGTATTCCTCTGCCATGTCGTCTGATTGTCCGTCATACCGTGCAGAAGATACAGGACCGGATATCTGTCCCTCTTCTTCGCACTGCTGATGCCGATCTCGCTGTGTGTCTTCTGGGGCAGTATCACGTCAAGCTGTGAGCTCATCCCCAGCACCTCTGAAAAAAAATCCACATGGATTAAAGCCATTTCCCAACCGTTTTATACCCTCTATGCTCATACAAACATACTGCCGAAAGGGATGCATCTAAGAGAACCGTATCATATTTTTTTGAGATTTCCCCTTCCAGATAATCCATAATCCTCGAACCACAACCTTGTTTCTGATAATCCGGCAACACATATACTCCCGTAATATGATTACCGTCATAACAGCCCGTACCGACAATAATATCTCTATCTATCAATACTCCCATATTGCCGGATGCTATCCCCTCTAAAATATGTTCCCTGCTATGATGTCGGCAAAAGAAATCCGCCACTTCTTTAGGATAATACTTTGGATATACCGTTCTTATTGTTGTATGCAAAATATTGTGAATCGCATCTGCCATTTCCTCTGTTGCCGTTAAATACTTCATACCTTTCCTCCCAAAACTTTCAATTTACAAATTGGATTATATCACTTCCTCCCTCCATTTACCACAAATTGACCCGCAACTCGCGGAAAAGTGCACGATTAATCCGGGACATGCAATCCCGCTGCCGCCGCCCTGCAAAGAAATCCCTCCCGTGCGTCCTCCCAGCCTTTCAGGCTTTAGCACAGCAGGAAAGTCTGAAAAAATTTGACATCCCGTCCATCCGTAGTATATTATGTAAGTATCAACAAATTCACGAAACAAAAAGGATGGAAACAAACCGATGAAAAGAAAATACCTTAAACTGTTTGCCCTTCTCCTGACCGGCTGCATTGCCTTCGGCGGCTGCGGTGCGGAAGACGCCCAGGACGATGCGGCGGAAAATAAAGAAGAACAAGAGGAAAACCAGGACGGCGAAGATGGGGAAATCCCCCCTGCACCGCAGAATGCAGGGTCTTCCACTTCCAACACCACCTTCCCTTCCGCCAGCACCGAACCGCTCATCCCGTCTCCGTTTTCCATTATGGAAAGCGAACCGGAACCCAGCGTCGTGGATACGGAAACACATACCGTGGTGGGCATTATCACCGATGCCACACATTACTCCGTTTCCATCCAGGTTCCCGACGGAAGCCGCTATGACATGACCATTCCCGAAAGCGGCGTAACCGGCAATTTAAACTCCATCACCATCGGACAACTGGCAACCTTTACCTACATTGGTTCTTTGGATGAAAGCCATGCTTCCCTCACCGGAATCTCCGATAGCTCCATGATTACGGGAATTTACCTGGAAGAATATGCATTTGCCATAAAAATCATTAACGCGGCAAGGGCAATGGACTTAAAGGCGCTTTCCGACCTGACCAATTTCCCCGTTTTCCTTTCCGCCAACGGATACAGCGGCAGCATTAACACATCCGGTGAATTTGAAGCCATCGACAATGAGAAAATATTTACCGAAGCCCTGGTGACGCGTTTGGCAAATTACAACCTGTTTGACCTGAAATACACGGATGCCGGTTTCGTCATGGGAAACGGCGCACCAAGCCTTACCTTTGACGTGGACGACGACGGTATCCTCGGCATTATCGGCATCAACTGCGATCCCCCGAAAGAAACGACGGAGCAAAAGTAACGGCACGGAACTGTGCATAAATAACGGCGGCAAGTCCATTCCTCTTGGGCTGCCGCCGTTTTTCCTTATTAAAATCAACCAATCCTTACGCCACCCTGCGCACCGAAAGTATGGATTTATACGTTGCCGTCGTAATCTTAATCCCCGATTTCGGCGTACTGGCATGGACGATATTCCCGTTTCCTATGTAAATTCCCACATGCCCCGCATAACATACGATATCTCCGGGCTGTGCTTCGGAATAAGACACTTCCCTTCCGGCGCTGCGTAAATCCCACGATGTACGCGGAACCGAATACCCCTTATCCTTAAATACCCTCCAGACAAATCCTGAACAGTCGGCGCCGTCGGTCAGGCTGGTGCCTCCCGCCACATAGGGATTGCCGATAAACTGGCAGGCATAATTGGCAATCGCCTGCCCGCTGGCGCTGCCGCCGGACGGGATGCTTACGGACTGTGAGGAAGACTGGCTTCCCGACGAACCGGAGGATTCGGAAGATGAGGAACCGGAAGAAGCGTTTGCCGCGGCCTGTGCCGCCCTGCGGGCTTCTTCTTCCCTTTTCCTGCGTTCTTCCTCCTCGCGGCGTTTCCGTTCTTCCTCCTCCAGCTTCTTTATCTGCGCCGTCTGCTGTTTGATTCTTGTCTTGTATGCCGCCGCCTGCTGTTTTGCCTTGGCAATCTGCACGTTAAAATTTTCATACTGCTGCCGTTTTTCCTCCAGCAGTTGTTCCATGTATGCCTGTTCCTCCTCCAGCTCATGCTTCGACGCTTCCAGCTCCGACTTTTCCTCCTCCAGCCGGTCCCATACCTGTTGGACGTATTCCTTCGTTTCCTGGTATTGCTGCAGCATCTTCCTGTCGTACTCATAAAGCTGTTCGATGTAGTCCGCTTTATTCAGCATATCTCCGAAACTGTCGCTGGTCATCAATAGCTGCATATAAGAAATATCCCCTTCTTCATACATGAACTGGATGCGCCGCTTCATCGTCTCATACTGTTCTTCTTCCTGACGCTTCGCCTCCGCATACTCCCCTTCGGTCACTTGTATCTGCGCTTCTTTGTCAACGATTTCCTCCTTGATGATCTCCACACTGGCAATCAGCTCCACCACACTGGCATCCAATTCCTCGATTTCTTCACCGACTTCGCCCTGCTCGCTTTCCAGCCCCGAAATCTGTCCCTGCACATTATTCAGTTGCCTTTTGTCTTCTTCCTGCTGCCGCTTTATGTCCGCTATGGAGGAGGCATATACTTTGCCCGAAGAAAAACATATCATCAGACATGCCATGCCTGCCCCGACCCATCCCAAGATTTTCTTTCCCATACACAACCCCGTTTCATCCTGTGCAGATTTCCTGTTGCCATATTGCAGCGGTTCCTTTCATAAAGCCATAAAGCGCCGCCAAAGGCAAATACCGCTTTGTAAAAGGAACCGTTCCCTCATCTTCTTACAGCTCGCAGTTCTTAACCGTCCGCGGGAAAGGAACCACGTCCCTGATATTTCCCATTCCCGTCAGGTACATCACACACCTTTCAAAACCAAGCCCGAAGCCTGCATGGCGCACGGAACCGTATTTGCGCAAATCCAAATAGAAGCCGTAATCCTCTTTCCTAAGCCCCAGTTCCTCCATACGCCGTTCCAAAACTTCCAAACTGTCCTCCCTTTGGCTGCCCCCGATGATTTCACCGATACCAGGAACCAGACAATCCATGGCCGCCACGGTTTTGCCGTCCTCATTCAATTTCATGTAAAACGCCTTGATTTCCTTCGGATAATCCGTCACGAAAACCGGACGTTTAAATTCCTGTTCCGTCAGGAAACGCTCATGCTCCGTCTGCAAATCACAGCCCCAAAAAACTTTGTATTCAAATTCCTCATTGTGTTTTTCCAGTATTTCAATGGCTTCCGTATAGGTCACATGGCCGAAATCGGAATTTAACACATGCTCCAGCCTTTCAATCAGTCCCTTGTCCACAAACTGGTTAAAGAAGTTCATCTCCTCTTTCGCATTTTCCAGCACATACCGGATAATATGCTTTAACATCGCTTCCGCCAGCATCATGTCGTCCTTTAAATCCGCAAACGCCATTTCCGGCTCAATCATCCAAAATTCCGCCGCATGACGGGTGGTGTTGGAATTTTCCGCACGGAATGTGGGACCGAACGTATACACATTTTTAAAGGCAAACGCATAGGTTTCCACGTTTAACTGCCCGCTTACCGTCAGGTTGGTGGGTTTTCCGAAAAAGTCCTGGGAATAATCCACCTGCCCCTCCCCGGTCCGCGGAAGGTTGTCCAAATCCAGCGTCGTCACCTGGAACATTTCACCGGCTCCTTCACAGTCGCTTCCCGTAATGATGGGCGTATGCACGTAAACAAATCCCCGTTCCATAAAAAACGTATGGATGGCATAAGCAATCAGCGAACGCACACGGAATACGGCCTGGAACGTATTGGTGCGGGGACGCAGATGGGAAATCGTCCGCAGGTATTCAAAACTGTGCCTTTTCTTCTGCAGCGGATAGTCCGCCGTGGAAGCCCCTTCCACCAAAACTTCCTCCGCCTGCATCTCAAAAGGCTGCTTTGCCTCCGGCGTAGCCACCACCGTTCCGGTTACGATTACCGCCGAACCCACGTTTAACTTACTGATCTGCCCGAAATTTCCCAGCTTATCGCTGTACACGATTTGCAGCGGCTCAAAAAAGGTTCCGTCATTCACCACAAGAAAACCAAAGGTTTTGGAATCCCGGATGCTGCGGATCCAGCCCCCCACCGTCACCTGTTTCCCAATATACTGCTCCCTGTTACGGTACAATTCCTTAATGTCTGTCAAATTCATCTTAACTACTCCTTCTTCTTTATCCAAAATCTTTTTTATCCCGAATCTTTTTGATTTCCGTATTTATGCCTGCACTGATTCCCGTCTTCGATTCCCGTCTTTTTTCCGGCTCGCCTTATGGCTGTTCTTCCGCGTTTTCGGTTACTACCGCATTTTCCCTGAGGAACCCCAGTACTTTTTGGCTGAGCATATACTCCCGGTATCCCTCGCCGTCCAACGCTTCTTCCAGTTCCGCTACCGTACCGAAAGCGGAGCCTTCCAAAAGTCCTTCCAGTTCCCCCCGGTATTCCTCCTCGGAAACCCGTAACCCTTCCGCATCCGCGATTGCCTGAATCATAATCTGCTGCCTGACATACTCCACCGCCTGGCTGCGGAATTCCTCCTGGTATGCCGCCTCATCCATCCCGTACATTTCCATAAGCTGTGACAGCGTCATTCCATATCCGGCTGCCTGCATGGAAAGATTGGAGGTAAGGATTTCCATATGCCGCTCCACCATTTCTTCCGGCGGCTCCTTGGTAAACTCACACCGCTCAAACGCAATTCCCAAAGCGGCATCCTCCACCTGCATCTCATACGTTTCCAACGCATCCTCATACAACGCGTCATAGGCGTACTGCCGGTACTCCTCCACCGTGCTTAACCCGATATCCAGCCCTTTCACATATTCATCCGTCAATTCCTGCGGCTCCTGCGCCATAATGGAATTTATCGTTACGGTAAACACCACATCCTTGCCTGCCAGCTCCTCATGGTAATTTTCGGGAAATGTTAAGGGCACTTCCACCGTCTCTCCGGTTTTGGCTCCCAACAGACCTTCCTCAAACCCCGGAACAAACCGCCCCGACCCAATCAACAATTCCTGTCCCGAAGCGGTACCTCCTTCAAACGGCACACCGTCCAGCGTCCCCGCATAATCGATATTAACCGTATCCCCTTCTATTACGCCCCTGTTCGGGTCGATACACAGCAAATAATCAATATAAGAATCCCTGTATTCGTCCGTGACCTCCGGCGGAGCCTGTGTCACCGCAATCCCTTTATACTCTCCCAAGTTTACATAATCCGATGCCCGGATACCGCTTAAATAAGCGTCCGGTCCGTATTCCCGCCTGCCGCTTTCCGGCACGGTGCCGTCCGTCTGTGTATTGCCGGCCGCACCGTCATTTTCCCCGGTTCCGGCATCTTCCTGTCCGCCGCTGTCCGCCGCCGTATCTTCTTCCTGTTCCCCGTTCCCCCCTTCCTGGCTTTCTGCCGTACCGTTTCCGTCCTGCACGTCCCCGCCGGTATCCCCGCAGGCGCCAAACAAAGCCATGGCCGCAGCCAGGGCTGCAACGGTCATTACCTTCCGCAATCGTAACTTATTTCCCATATCGTCTCCTTGTTTTATTTAACAGCTCATTCCTATCATACCTTATAACACCCGGTATACCAAACAATATTTCAGTTATACCACAAAATCCGTTTCCGTTAAAGAGTTTTTCCGATTATTTTCCCCAAAGCATGTCCGGAATAGCATTCCCGCAATCCGCCTCTCCGATTCCCCTCCTACAAAAGCGGCGACAGAAGCCTGCAGACCTGTTCCTTAAACCGTATGACCAGCGTCCTTCCCATATAAATATTTTTCGTAATCTGTCTGCACTGCTCCAAATCCCGGTCAAAGATTTCCCTCATGGCACGCGCCAGCCCTTCATTGTAAACCACTGCATTCACTTCAAAATTCAGGGCAAAACTACGGATATCCATGTTCGCCGTCCCATAGCAGAGTACCGTATCATCCACCACCATCCCTTTGGCATGGAGGAAACCGTTATGGTACGTATAACATTTCGCCCCTGCCATTACCAAATCGCCGATGTAGGAATACGTCGCCCAATACACAAAGGGATGGTCCGGCTTACAGGGAATCATTACATTCACGTCAATCCCCGAAGAAACCGCAATGGACAGCGCGGACAAAATCGCCTCGTCCGGAATAAAATAAGGCGTTTGGATATAAATACTTTTCTTCGCCTTCCCAATCATCCGCAGATAATTATCGCGGATACTGCGGTGCCTGGAATCCGGTCCGCTGGAAACAATCTGTACCTCACAATGCTGCTTTGACGCCATATTCCTGTGCGTGGCATATTTATCCGTCATAAACAGGTTTTCCTTGGCTGCATAATTCCAGTCCAATGCAAACCTTAACTCCAGCGATGCCACTGCGGAACCGGTAATGCGCAGGTGGGTATCCCTCCAGTAACCGAACTTATCATCCAATCCGATATACTCCTTCCCGATATTAAAACCGCCCACATAACCGGTTTCTCCGTCAATTACCACAATTTTCCGGTGGTTCCTGTAATTCATCCTAAGATGCAGACGCCGCAATACTGCCGGAAAAAATTCCGAGGTCCGCACACCCTGCCGGTTCAGCTCACGCCAACAGCTCTTTTTCACGAACCGTCCTCCCATGCCGTCATAAAGGATGCGCACCTCCACGCCTTCCGCCGCTTTCTTAACCAATACTTCCTTGATCCGTTGGAACAGTACGTCGTTTTTAATAATATAATACTGCACATGGATATACTTGCGTGCCTGCCGCATATCTTCCATCAGCGCATGGAACTTTTCGTTACCGTCCGTGAAAATCCTGATATCGTTATCATTGGTCAGCATCGCCCCCGATGCCGCCAGATTATACATAACCAAATCGGAATATTCCGCAATTTCAGGACTTTCCTGCTCCATCCCCTTGTTTTGGAGCCGGAACTCCTGTTTGCGTATTGCTTCATTTAAATGATCTTCGATTTCCTTAATCCGGAACATCCTCTGCTTATGCATATCCGTCCCAAGAAACAGGTAAAACACAAACCCAAGTATCGGAATAAAATACAGAAGCAGCAGCCAAGTCCAAACCGACTGCGGCTCTTTCCTTTGGAAGAAAATAATGATAACTGCCAGTATAAAATTAATGAAAATCAAATGCCCGAATAAAAATTCCACTCCCGCGCCAAGTTCCTGCCAAACCATAACCATATTTTCCCGTCCCATCCCAAAGTGCAGCCTCAGTTTTAATTTCCCCATTATATATCATTCCCCGTTTTTCTTCAACACACACATGTGTGTTCGGGAGCATTTATTTTTACCTTATATAGGCCGCCTTACACAGAAAAACCACCCTAAAACTTTGATCGGTTATGTGGAAAAACACGGAAATTTATGATATACTGTGCTTGCGCACAGATATATACAAGAA
>CANTGP010000128.1 GCA_947653315.1 uncultured Lachnospiraceae bacterium | reverse complement strand
AGGATAGCCGCCACAACGATGGACACCACGCCGGAAATAATCGCCACACACCGTTTCCCGCTGAAGAACGACATCCAATCCGGCAGTTTCGTTGACTTAAACTTATTGTAACACAAAGAGCCGATGATACCGGACAGAATACCGATAAACGGGTTCGCAATCGCCGAAAATGCCAGCGTTTTATTTACGTCTTCCGCGATGGACGGGAACATTGTCGTCACATTCCCTACTGCCAGCAGGTTCGTAATCATCAGCCATGCGGCAAGGGATGCCAGCCCCGCCGTACCGTCATGGTCATCCGCCATGCCGACGCCGACGCCGATTACAAACAAAAGCGCCATATTATCGATTAACGCACCGCCTGCCTTCACCAAAAAGAAACCGAGCAGATTCACGAATCCCGAAATCTCGCCCCCCTGCATCGTCTGTTTACAAAGCGCATATCCGAGTCCCATCAGGATACCGCAGATTGGCAGACACGCCACGGGTAACATCAAAGCCTTACCTAATTTCTGCAAATATTTCATCATAAGTTTTACCCCCAATCCGTTTTTGCTAATTTCTTATTTTTAAGCCGTCTTTCCGTAACCTTCCCCTTTTCCTTCTTTCTGCCATTCCGTACCTATAAATTCCCTTCCAGGAATTCCTGCATTGCCGCGCATGCCGCTTCCTCGTCTTCCCCTTCCATCCGGCAGGAAACCGTCATTCCCTGTTTAATGCCGAGACTCATAAGCTGGATCAGCTTTTTGGCATCCGCACTCTTTCCGTTACCGCTTACGGTAATACTGCTCCCAAACTTTGCCGCCTCCTTGACCAAAAGCCCTGCCGGTCTTGCATGAAGTCCCACCGGGTCTTTTACGGTAAATTCAAATTCTTTCATCGCCCCACCTCCTGTCAGCCTGTTTTGTTATTCCATTTATTTTTTAGAGGTCCCTGACCGCCTTTCGTACTTTGAGTACGGAAGAAGCCGAAACGCTCAGTTCATCCACTCCCATGGAAAGGAATGTCTCCGTTAAATCCGTATCCGCCGCCAGTTCCCCGCAGATTCCCGCCCATATTCCTTCCTTATGCGCATTTTCCACCGTCATCCGTATTAATTCAAGGATGGCAGGATGGTGCGTGTCACAGGTTGCCTCCAGCTTTTGGTTCTGTCTGTCCACCGCCAAAGTATACTGCGTTAAGTCATTCGTCCCAATGCTGAAGAAATCGACCTCCTTTGCCAAGTCACCGGAAATCAGGGCTGCCGCTGGCGTTTCCACCATAATCCCAAGTTCCACTTCCCCCATGGGATGGCCTTCCGCGGAAAGATCCTGTTTTACCTGTCCCACAATCTCCTTAATTCTCTTTACTTCGCTCACCGACACTACCATGGGGAACATAATCGCCACCCTGCCGTAAGCCGAAGCACGGAAAATGGCCCGCAATTGTGTCATGAAAATTTCCGGACGGTCCAGGCAGATTCGGATGGCACGGTACCCCAATGCCGGATTGTCTTCCTCGTCCAAATGGAAATAATCCACTTTTTTATCGGCGCCAATGTCCAGCGTGCGGATCACAACCTTTTTATCCCCCATTTTCTCAAGCACGGACTTATAACTGATAAACTGTTCTTCCTCCGTCGGGAAACTGTCCCTGCCAAGATAAAGGAACTCGCTGCGGAACAGTCCGATTCCCCCGGCGTCCGCCTCTAACGCCCCGTCCGCGTCTTCCACCTTGCCGATATTGGCGAAAACGTCAATCCGCCTGCCGTCGCCGGTCACATTGTCTTTTCCCTTTAACTGTTCCAACGCTTTTAAGTCGGCCACCCACTGGTTTTTACGGTGTATCATTTCATCCAGGAGTTCCTGTTCCGGTTCTACAAGGAATTCCCCGCCAAAACCGTCCACTACCCCTATTTTACCGTCCATGGCTTCCCAGTCGGAAATGCCCGTGCTGACAAGGGCCGGAAGGTTCATGCTTCTTGCCAGTATCGCCGTATGGGAATTGGAAGATCCTTTTGCCGTCACGAAAGCAAGGATTTTATTTTTATCCATTTTCACCGTCTCGCTGGGCGTTAAATCATCCGCCGCCACAATAACCGGTCCGTCCGCCAAAATACCGTCTTCCGGGATACCTGCAAGGATGCGGATGACCCTTTTGGAAACGTCCCGTATATCGGCCGCCCTCGCCCGCATATATTCGTCCTCCATGGATGCGAAAAGCTCCGCAAACTGGTTTTGGGCAGTCTCCACGGCATATTCCGCATTGAATCCTTCCTCAAGCACACCGTTCACCGTATCAAGATAATCCCCGTCTTCCAAAAGCATTTTATGTATGTCAAAAATCATTGCGTGGTCTTCGCCCACTCGGGCAAGCGTCTCCTCATAAAGCCCGCTTAACTGTTCCTTGGCGGTTTCCAAGGCATCGGCAAACCTCTTTTTTTCCGCTTCGCTGTCCGCCGTTTCCACCTTTTCCACCCGGTACTCCTGCTTCCGGTACCAGTAAATCCTGCCTATGGCAATTCCTTTCAGTACGCTTTTTCCGGTATATTTTTCCATACTGCCTTCTCCTTATTCCTGTGCGGCATTTCCTGCCGGCTATTTTTTCAGGGTCATGATTTCATCGCCCTGCGATACGGCTCCCGGCTCCGGCATATGAAATTCGGAAAACTCATCGGAATTGCAAATGACCACCGGCGTCGTGATATCGTACCCTTCCGCCTTAATCTGTTCGATGTCCGCTTCCAAAAGAAGGTCCCCTTTCTTTACCTCCTGCCCTTCCCCGGCATGGATGGTAAAATGCCTGCCTTCCAGTTTCACCGTATCAAGCCCCACATGGATCAGTACTTCCGCACCTTCTTTACTGGTAACCGCCGCCGCATGACCGGTAGGGAATATGGTACTGACCGTCCCGTCCACCGGGGCGCAGATGCGCGTGCCGGACGGAACCACCGCCACCCCTTTCCCAAGGATGCCCCCGCTGAATGCAGGGTCGTTCACCTCTGTAATGTCAATCAGCGTTCCTGCCACCGGCGCGCCCACCGTAATGCCGCCGTCTTTGGCAAATAAATTTTGGAATAGTTTCATCTCTACACCATGCTCCTTTCCCCGCCTGCGGATTCTTGCCCATGCACAAATCCGCGTTTCCCGCATCGGCCCGTTCGCGGTACTGTCTTAACATAAATACAGGTCTTTCATCCTCTTTATGTTCAACGCCAGGTATATTTTTTCTTCTTCCGTCATGCTGCACCGGTATTCCTTTTCAATATAATCGTTAATCCCGTCAATCATACGATACTCCTCCGCATAATTTTCCTCCACAAAACGATACAGCTTTTCATCCCTCCTCCCTTTTAAGGGCGTCTCGGAAACAAGCCGGTTGGCAAGCTGTTTCAAATCGGAAATCAGCCTGTCACGCGGATAATCCCGCCCCGTAGGAATCGGGATTTCCCTTTCAATGATTTCCATCATCCCCCGCATCATCTTAATCATGAAAAATGTCGTCCCCATTACGGTGTTCAGTTCCCCGTTAATCAGATGCAGTGCAATGGATGCGGATTCGTCTTCCTCCAGCCGGCATCCCGTTCTTTCCTCAATCAGCCCTAACGCAAAGCAGCCCACGGAATACTCCAACGGGTAAAACAGCTTGACTTCCTCATACAGCACATTGTGGAACCCCAAACCTTTCCGGTGCCTTTCCAGCGCGAAACTGATATGATCCGTCAGCGTCAGGTACACATTTTGGTTCAGTTTCAGTTCCAAATTCTCCCGCGCATAGGAAATGATATCCGTGGAAAGCCTGATGTACTCAATGGGCAGGGAAGCCAGCAATGCCTTAAACTGTTCCTTGTCGTCCATGTTTTCCAGCCTGAAAATCTTCTCGATCTTTTCTTCGGCAATTTCACTTCCCACCTTACTGCCGAATCCAATGCCCCTTCCCATGACAACCAACTCTACACCCTGATTATCCCTTGCGGAAATAATATTATTGTTGATTACCTTTTCGATACGCAATTTTCATTCCTCTTACTTTTTACTTAAATTTTCACATTCTGCGCAACAAAAAAACCAAACTCTATCAATCAGCCCCCCCGACTGATCCATAAAATTTGGTTTTGCCTGCTTTGCAGTAACAACCCAAATGTCCGGCTGTTTTAATTGTTAGTACGATTATATCAACACGCACAATACAAGTCAAGATGTCTTTCTTGTTTTTCGTCATATTGGTAGATATCCCACAATTTTTCTTTTGATTTTTTGTCGGTAAATTACAAAACATTTGTTTGTTTTCTTTTCCGTTTTTTACATCAGTCAAATAAGATTTCCTCTACCGTTACAAACTCATAGCCTTCCTCAAGCAGCTCATCCACCACTTTCAACGCTGCCGTTACCGAGGCGGCATAATAGTCATGCATTAAAATAATGTCATTTTCGCCCGCTTTGTCCACCACTTTCCGCGCAATGCCGTCCGCATTTTTGGAACACCAATCCAGGGGGTCCACCGTCCAAAGCACGGGAAACATATTTAATTCCGTTTCAAAAGATTTGTCCCAGCAGCCATAGGGCGGACGCACATACAGCACTTCCTCCCCCGTGATTCCGGTAATGATTTCATTTGTCTTAATCAGTTCTTCCTTGAAAACCTCCCTGTTGCCGGATTTCAACTGCATATGGCTGTAAGTGTGGTTGCCGATTAAATGCCCTTCCTCGCTCATCCTTTTTATCACTTCCGGATGAAGTTTGGCATGTTCGCCCGTTACAAAAAACGTGGCTTTTACCCCACGTTCCTTTAACCCGTCCAGCAATTGGTCCGTATAATAGGGATGGGGACCGTCGTCAAAAGTCAGCGCAATCTTCTTTTTATCGGCGCCGTCCCCCATACCCTTCCCCATGGCCTGCGCGCTTCCCCGCCATAAATATCCGGCAAAAAGAACGCCTGCCAGCAATGCCAAAAGAAGCAGACAGGACAATATCCTCCGTTTCCCGTTCCTCTTAAAATCCATCTCCCGGTTCCCCTTACGGTCTCTTTCCACCATTATATGCGGGAAGGGAAACACATAGTCCTATTCAAACTGTTCCTTGTACAGTTCCATAATCACATAGCCTTCTTCCATGCGTATCTTCGCCCCGTCCACCATCATGCCCACCAAAAGGAGCTGGCTGGCTTCTCCCGGATCACCGCTGCCGGCAAGCTCCCAGTAAACATCCTCGATTCCGTCGTTCTTCGGTCCGTTCAGGTATTCGTCAAGCTGCCCCAGCCTGTGGGCATATTCCTCCTTATAATTTGCCAGAAAAGAAATCACCGCCCGGTTTCCTTCCTTGTGTACTTTGGATTCTATCGTGTCCGCCCCCAACGCAAAAAAATACACCGTCAGTTCTTCCACGATCTTTGCAATCTTTCTTTCCCCGTGAACCATCCTTATTTTTTCCTCTTTCCCTCTTTAAAATGCTTCATGAAACTTTCCACCACCGGCACCATGAAAATCGCCACCCAGCCCGCGCTGAACCCATTATTGTACAAATTCAGCCCGCCGTACATCCCCGAAGTGCACATGGCAATCGCCGCATGGAGGAATCCGGCTATGATTCCCGCCAAAATACCGAACTGTCCCGCAATCGGCGCAAGCCCTGCCGAAAATACCGCCGCAAGCTGGATTCCCGGAGTTACCGGCGTATATACGGTAACAAAAGTGGAAAAATACACACCCGCCAGCACCGGAAGATAATTGCGGATATGTATGCCGAAAGCGGAAAAACCGAATACCGTTAATATTGCCCCCACTACCGGTCCGGAAAAATCCCCGCCGGTAACGATAATATAAACCATGCAGGCCATCCCTACAAGTCCCATGTTCATCAGGGTCGCCCCCGCGCCGTCCATCAGTACAAAATCCGCCACCGCACGTCCCGGATGCTCCATGATTTTCTTCAGTCCCTTTAATTCCCCCCGGCTAATCCACAACCCGTACCCCACCGTTGCGGCAAAATACAAAAACAGCCCCGCCGTTACCGCCGCATTCCTTCCTTCTTTCCAAATCAACACCTGTTTACTCTCCATCCCGAAAGAACGGAGGATGCTGACAATCACAAACGCAAGGATACCGCCGGAAAATCCCACGTTAAACAGGTTATATCCCATATGCATGGACGCCGCATGGACGGACAGCGGCGGCAGCACAAATCCGGTAAACATCCCCGCCGAAACGGCAAGAAGCAGATTCCACGGCTGCCCGAAGGGAAGCAGGAAGACCAGTTCCGTAATCAAAGGCGCCAGGCAGGTACCGAACAGCGCCGTGTAAATATACCGCCCCAGCCTCGCCCCGTGGCTCCTGGCATAAATCGCCGTCCCCAAAAACACCGGGAGGATATTCCAAGGGTTTTTCCCCCACAGCGCATATCCGGCATTGATAAAAAGCGCCGCCATGGTCAGCCCGGTAAACGGAGTCTTCTGGCTCAGCACCAAACCGACGGACATGGCAAAAACCGCCGCCGCATTCAAAAATGCCGCGCCGTACCCCGCCAGTTCAAAATAATCCGTAATCAGCGCATCCCTGGAAACAATGATTTTCCAAAGTCCCTGCAAAAGCCCGCCCGATACCGCCGTGCCTGCTGCCGCTGCCGCAAGTAACAGGCAGAGGGAAAACAGGCTGAAATATTTCAGTTCCTTTCCCTTAATACGCTCCTGCATGTTCCGCATGAAGGATACTCCTTTCCTTTTTAGATTGATACGTTTTTATGGTTGATACGTTTTCAGGTTTATGCCTTTCCGTGCCTCCCGGCAGGGAAATCGACATATCCCATGTAAACTTCCGCAAAATCCGCTATTTCCGCCATTTGGAAGACTTCCACCTTCTCCCCGTAATCTTCTAACATCCTGCCGCTTTCCTGCCATCCGTTCCTGGCAAAAAGTCCGGCTCCCGCAAGGGCGGTATTGCCCACCGTCCGCAGGCGTCCCGCAAACGCCTCCGGCAAAAGCCCCAGCCCCACTGCGGCTTTCCAGTCCAAATAAAATCCCATTCCCCCGGCAATGTACACCTGTCCGATTGCGCAATCCCCAGCAATCCCCAGCCGTTCCGCCAGGAAATGGATACCGGCGCGCACCGCCGCCTTTGCCGTCTGGATATCCCGGATATCCTCCTGCGTAAGAAAAACCTTGCGGCTTCCTGTTTCCACCGTAATCCCCGTTCCGAAATAGGGTTCCGCCAACAGCCCGGTTTCGTCCAGCACCCCCTGTTCCAGTAAATGCGCTACGGCAAGAATCCGTTCCGCTCCCATGGCGCCGTCACGTCCCCTGCCTTCAAAAGCCGGTCCCGCCGCCGCCGCCGTGGCGGCAACACGGTCTCCCGCGCCCATAACCATTTCCGCATTGGTTCCCAAATCCATGAACAGCCATGCCTTATCCCCGTCCCGTCCGCCATCCGGTATGCAGGCATACGGCGCTTTCCCCGTTCCGTTTGGCACACCGCCGCACAGCCCGCAGGCATAAAGCCCCGCCAGGATATCGCCGCCCACAAACGCGGAAAGGTTCGGCAGCAATACCGTGCGGATACCGTTCCATTCCAGCATATCCGTTTTCAGGTTCACCGGGCAAAAAGGACTTCTCCCCAGTGTTTGCGTGGGATATCCCATGAAAATATGCCCCATAACCGTATTACAGGCAACGGCGAGCAGCTCCGGGGCCCGCACCCCCAGGCTTTCCGCCCTCTGCCGGAACCTGCACAGTCCGTTTGCAAGAGCATCCCGCACCAGCTTTTGCAGGATTTCCCCCTGTCCGGCATCCGATGCCCGGATTCGGGAAACCACGTCCGTGCCGTATCCCCTTTGCGGATTGATACAGGTATAGGTATCCAAAACACTGCCGGATTCCCCGTCCAATAACTGCATGGCAATGGTGGTGGTACCGATGTCCGCCGCCGCCACCGTCCTGCCGCCCGTGGCCGCCGGATGTGACGAGGTGTGTTCCGTCCCGTTGCCGGATAACGTACCTGCCTGTTCCGCTTCCGATACCGATTCCAATT
>CANTGP010000127.1 GCA_947653315.1 uncultured Lachnospiraceae bacterium | reverse complement strand
GCAGCAAGTGCAAAGTCCTGGGCTGAACTGTTACATTGGCATTTCTAATGCAATGAGGAAACTTTGTTCCCCCTGCATACACCCTGTGTTCCTATGTATCCATATTACTTACTAAAACTTATTCAAATACATCCCATGTTATCATTCATTCCACCCTTACAAACCAATTAGATAAGGGAAAGCGCGCGCCGGGCACCCGCCAGCTTTGCTGGCATCTTCCTTGGGGTGCCCGTGTGCAATCGAGTAGGGGAAAACTTTTCCCCTACTCGCCGCGCGCCCCGTGCGCCGCTTTAGCGGCATATTCCTCTGCACGGGGCTGTGCATAAATACAAACGGGGAAACGCCCTGCATTCCCCCGTCCGGTATGACATCCCCTTAACACTCCACAATGGATTTCTTCGGGCATTTCTCCATGCAGGTTCCGCACCCGCTGCACTTATCATAATCAATCTTCGCCAAAAACTCCGACACCTCCACCGCTTCCGACGGACAGTTCTTCTTACAGAGCTGGCATCCGATACATCCTGCCGTGCACTCCTTCATGACCACGGGACCCTTTTCCTTCGAACTGCATGCCACCGCATACTTCGCATCATAAGGAATCAGTTCAATCAAATGTTTCGGGCAGATCTCCACGCACTTACCGCACGCTTTGCATGCCTCCTTATCCACCACCGCTACCCCGTTCACCACATGGATTGCGTCGAAAGGGCATACGTCCACGCAGCTTCCAAATCCCAAACAGCCGTAATTGCAGGCTTTCGCACCCCCGTTCGGCACAAACGCCAGCATCCGGCAGTCCTCAATACCGTGGTATTCGTAATCCAGCTTCGTTTTCTCACAGTCGCCCTGGCATTTCACGAAAGCGACCTTCCGTACCGTTTCCTCCGCTTCCACACCCATGATTCCGGCAATTACCTTTCCCACCGGCTCGCCGCCAACTGGACAGGCATTGACCGGTGCTTCGCCTTTTGCGATAGCCGCCGCCAAACCGGAACAGCCCGGAAATCCGCAGCCGCCGCAGTTGTTGCCGGGCAGCGCGCCTAAAACCGCTTCTTCCTTCTCATCCACTTCCACCTTGAATTTAATGGCGGCAAGCCCAAGGAACAATCCGATAAAAAGTCCCACGCCCCCCACAATGGCGGTGGCTGTCACTACTCCTGTTACGCTCATCCCATCCACCTCCTACAACAGTCCCGAAAATCCGCAGAACGCAATCGCCATCAGTCCTGCCGTCACAAGCACGATGGGCATTCCCTTAAAGGATTCGGGGATTTCATTATATTCCATTTTCTCACGGATACCGGCAAGTATCACGATGGACACGGTAAATCCCACCGCCGTCGCAAACCCGTTGACAATACCTGTCAGAATCCCGTATTTCTTCTGTACATTCGTAAGGGCGATTCCAAGTACCGCACAGTTTGTCGTAATGAGCGGCAGATATACGCCAAGCGCCTGATACAGCGAAGGCATGAATTTCTTAAGGAACATCTCCACGAACTGTACCAGCGCCGCAATGACCAAAATGAACACGATAGTCTGCAGATAAGTAATTCCCAACTTTTCCAAAACGTATTTGTAAATGACCCCGGCCACCGCCGATGCCAGCGTAATGACAAAGATAACCGCAGCGCCCATGCCTGCCGCCGTATTCGTCTTTTTCGATACGCCGAGGAAAGGGCACAGTCCCAAGAACTGGCTCAACACGACATTGTTTACCAGCGAGGAACTGATTAAGATTACCAGCAACTCCTTCACCATATTATTCACGCCCCTTTCCGTCCGCGTTTACCGCTTGCGCATTCTTTCCGCGCCGTCCGTTCCCGCTTTCTTTTTCCGGACTGCCGGAAGCCCCGTAAAACCTGTGGCTGCATCCCTTTTCGCCGCAGTTCATGCAATCCTCGTTGCAGCCGGATTGTATCTTTGACATATCCCGGCCCTTTTTCTCGCCGTTTATCCGTATCTTATTCTGGATGGCGGTCAGTGCCGCCAGTACGAAAAACGCGCCGGGCGCCATGATGAAAATAGCGCAGGGTACATAGGAATCCGGCATGATATGCAGCCCGAAGATTTCCCCCGCACCGATTAACTCGCGCACCGCACCGATACAGGTCAGGGCAAAGGAAAAACCAAGCCCCATGCCGATGCCGTCAAACAGGGACGGAATCACCGGATTTTTGGAAGCATAGGCTTCCGCCCTGCCCAAAATAATACAGTTTACCACTATCAGGGGAATATACAGTCCCAGCGCATCGTAAAGCGCCGGAAGGAATCCTTCCAGCAAAAGCTCCACCATCGTCACAAAAGAAGCGATGACCACGATAAACGCAGGAATCCTCACCTTATCGGGAATGATTCCCCGCAGCAGCGAAATAATCATGTTGCTTAACGCCAGCACCACCATGGTAGTCAGTCCCATCCCAAGCCCGTTCATCGCCGAAGTGGTTACGGCAAGCGTGGGGCACATGCCAAGCATCAGAACAAAGGTGGGATTTTCCTTTACCAGCCCATTATACAGCCGTTCCATGGAACTGCCGCCGTAACTGCCTTCCTTGCCATTCTTACTCATTGCCGTTTCCTCCTCCCAACACTGTATGGAAATAATGCAGCCCCGCATTGACGCCGTTCGTTACCGCATGGGTGGTGATGGTGGCGCCGCTGATGGCGTCAATCTGCCCCTCCCCTGCCGCACTGCCTTTCCCATATGAAAAGCTCTCCGCATTCTTTCCGGCAAACTGGGGTTTTAACACTTCCTCCGCACGCATACCCAAACCTGCCGTTTCCGAAATGGCAAGCAGGGAGATTCCGTTTAAGGTCCCGTCGTTGCGGATTCCCATCATAAACCGGATATCGCCGCCGTATCCTTCATGGTCATTTACCGTAATGACATATCCGAGTACATTCCCGCCGTCATCCTCCGCGGCAAGCACTTCCCCGATATCCACGCCGCCAAAGCCCAGTTCCGTCCAGGATGCATCCTGCGGCGTATTCGCCGCATCCCCCTCCGCAGACGCACCGGCTGCGTCCGCCGTCCACACCCGGAAAGATGCCGCATCCGCAAACACTTCCTTACATGCCTCCTGCTTCGCCTTTTCCTGCTGCGCCGCAATCGGCTCTTTCGTCACCTGGTATACCACGCCCAGGACAAGTCCCGCAATCAGGGTAATGACAAACAAAACAAGCGAATCCTTTACCATATTTTTTACGTCACTGTTCATGCCCGCTTCCCTCCTTTGAATCCGAATGCTTTCGGAAGGGTCGCTTTCTCGATTAACGGCACCAATAAATTGCCGATGATAATCGCATAGGAAACCCCTTCCGCGGAAGGTCCGAAAATACGGAAAATCCCCGTCAGGATACCTAACAGGATACCAAACACATACTGCCCCGCTTTCGTTATCGGTCTCGTCACATAATCCGTCGCCATGAAAAACGCCCCGAGCATCAGTCCGCCGCCTGCCAAATGGGCGCTGATAAAGGCAACATCCACACCGTGACCGCCAAACAGGCATAAGAACAGGACAAACGTCACTATGTAACTGCCCGGAATCCGCAAATCAATCACGCCAAGCAGCACCAGGAAACAGGCTCCGATCACAATTGCAATCATGGAAGTCTCCCCGATGGTCCCGGACGTCCTTCCCACCACCATTTTCAGGATATCCACGCCCTCTCCGCTTTTCAGGGCGGCAAGGGGAGTCGCCCCCGTATAAGTATCGCAGTCAAAATTCGTCATAATCGACGTAAAGGAAACCAAAAGGAAACACCGCGCCGCCAAAGCCGGATTCATGAAATTCTGTCCCAGCCCGCCAAACAGCATCTTCACCACCAAAATGGCAAACACGCCGCCGATGACCCCAATCCACCAGGGGGCGCTGGACGGCAGGTTAAGCGCCAGCAAAAGTCCCGTCACCACTGCCGAATAGTCGCCGATGGTCGTTTTCCGGTTCATCAGTTTCCCATAAGCATATTCCGTGCAAACAGTGGTCGCCACCGTCACCACGATTAAGATCAGCGCATCCAGCCCGAAATTGTAAATGCCAAAGCCCGCCGCCGGAAGCAGCGCAATCACCACCGCCAGCATAATGCTGCTGGTGGTCACTTTTGACCGCACATGGGGATTGGATGACACCTTCATCAAATCACTCACTGTCCTGTACCTCCCTATTTCTTTTTCCGTTTCGCCAACTGCATTTTACGCATGGACTTAATGGTCTGCGTCAGCGGACGCTTTGCCGGACATACAAAGCTGCAGCAGCCGCATTCGCAGCATTCCATGCCGTTCTCCGCAAGAAACGCTTCCTCGTTGTAATGCTCCGCGTAATCCGCCAATCTTCGCGGCACGACCCTGCCCGGACATACTTCCACGCATTTGCCGCAGTTGATGCAGGGACCCGGCTCCATCCGCGACACGTCGTCCTGTGTCATGCACAAAAGTGCGGATGCCGTCTTCGTCGTCGGAACATCCAAATCGAAAATGCCAAAGCCCATCATCGGCCCGCCGGATACGATTTTCACCGGAGGCTCCTTAAAACCCCCCGCCTCCTCCACCAGCTCATGGTAATTGGTCCCGATACGCACGATGAAATTCCTCGGATCGGCAATGGCGTCCCCCGTTACCGTCACGATACGGTACATCAACGGTTTGCCCAGCATCACCGCGTGGTAAATTGCCACGATGGTATCCACATTGTCCACGATACAGCCCGCATCCGCCGGCAGCATCGTGGAATTAATGCTGCGTCCCGTCGTCGCATAAATAATCTGACGCTCCGCCCCCTGCGGGTACTTGGTCTTCAACGCTTTCACGCTGATGCGTGCATCCTCTTTCGTCAGCTTCTTCAACAGTTCGATGCAGTCCGGTTTGTTGTCCTCCACCGCCAGGATTCCCTGTGCACCGGGAAACAAATGCAGCATGATTTTCAAGCCTTCCACCAGCTTCTCCGGCTCCTCCAGAATCCTGCGGTAATCGGATGTCAGGTACGGCTCGCACTCCGCACAGTTGGCGATAATGTACTCGATTTTTTCAGGCTCCTTCGGCGAGAGCTTGATAAACGTGGGAAATCCTGCACCGCCCATGCCGACGACCCCGGCTTCCTTCACCCGGTTTATAATCTGCTCCCTGGTGAGGTCATCCAGGGAATTCACGCCGGAATACAGGACTTCACCGTACAGCCCGTCATTTTCCACCACAATGCTCATGACATTGTCCCCGGTCACCACACGCCTCGGCTCAATCGCCTTCACCGTCCCGGACACCGTCGCGTAAATCGGCGCGGACACGAAACCGGAAGCCTCCGCAATCTTCTGACCCGTCAATACGTGGTCCCCCTTTGCCACAATTGGCGTTGCGGGCGCGCCGATATGCTGGGAGAGGGGATACACCAGGTCCCCTTTGGGCAGCACTTCCTTAATCGGCTTATCCTTTGACATGTCCTTCCCGTCAAAAGGATGTATCCCGCCCACAAATGTTAATTTTGCCATTTTCCACCCTTCTTTCTTAACTTCCGCCCGCCAGTTTTCCTTCTGCCGGAACGGTAATTTTTCTCTATAAACAATATACTATTTTTCTACAAAAAATACTACTGGAAATTGAAAAAACATGGTATGATATACAAAGAACGTTACGGATTAAAATATATTTTGGAAAGGATAGGAGAAACCGTGAGAACCTTACGACAAACGATACATTTACCCAACCTGGATTATCCTTTGGAAAAAACCGCACCTTTAGATAAAATATTGTTTCTTGACATCGAAACCACCGGATTTACCGCCAGGAGTTCCTGCCTGTACCTAATCGGGACCGCTTATTATAAGGACGGTAAATGGTGTATCAAGCAATGGTTTGCCAATCATTATGAGGAAGAAGCGCAGGTATTGTCCTCTTTTTTCCGTTTTGCCGCGAATTTCACCCATTTGGTCCATTTTAACGGCAATAACTTTGACCTGCCCTACCTGCTCCAAAAATGCCAGCAGCACAGCCTGCCTTATCATTTTGACCATCATACGGGAATCGACCTTTACCGTCGGCTTTCCCCTTACAAATCATGCCTGCATCTGCCAAACTGCAAGTTAAAGACCATGGAGCAGTTCCTGGGTATAGAACGGGAAGACACGTACAGCGGCGGCGAACTCATCAGCGTATACCACGAGTATGTGAAAAATCCCACCGATTTCGCCCTGCAGGCGCTTACCGTCCACAACTCGGACGACTTAAAAGGAATGCTGCGGGTACTCCCCATTCTGGCATATTACGACCTGTTCAACGCCCCGCTGCATCCGAAAAAAGTTCAGGCAAATTACTACCGGGACATCGACGGGACGCAGCACCAGGAATTGATTATGAAGCTGGCACTCCCGTCCCCCCTTCCAAAGCCCTTTTCCTGTTCGGCAAGGAGCTGCTATTTCCGGGGCGAAGGCGGAGAAGGCAGCCTGCGCGTTCCTTTATATGAGGAAGAAATGAAATATTTTTATTCCAACTATAAAAACTATTACTATCTCCCGGAGGAAGACATGGCGATGCATAAATCCGTCGCCTCTTATGTGGACAAGGACCACCGCATACAGGCGACTGCCGCCAACTGTTACACCCGCAAACTCTCCAGCTACCTTCCTCAATGGGATGTCCTCTTTGAGCCGTTTTTCAAAAGGAATTATCATGAAAAGGACATGTTTTTTGAACTGACCGAAGAACGGAAAATGGACCGGGATTTGTTTTCCCAATACGCGGCACATATACTGGGCATGATGGTGGATTCCCGTTAAAAAGAGGATGCGAAAGCATCCTCTGCACATGTCCGTCTTATGCGATTTCCACAATCCAGCCTTCCGGCGCCTTAATCCTGCCCATTTGGATTCCCGTCAGCGTTTCATACAGCCGTTTCGTCACGGGTCCCATATCGGTCATACCGCTGGGAAGGCAGATTTCTTTTCCGTGGTCCACGATTTTCCCTACCGGGGAAATAACGGCTGCGGTTCCGCAAAGTCCGCATTCCGCAAAATCCTTGACTTCCTCAAACAGCACTTCCCTTTCTTCCACTTCCAATCCGAGATATTCCTTCGCCACATACACCAGCGAACGCCTGGTAATGGAAGGAAGAATGCTGTCCGACTTCGGCGTAACCACTTTGCCGTCCTTTGTCACGAACAGGAAATTCGCCCCGCCCGTTTCCTCCACCTTCGTCCTGGTGGCCGCATCCAAATACATATTTTCATCAAACCCGTTCCTGTGGGCAGTCTGGATGGCATAAAGGCTCATGGCATAATTAAGCCCTGCCTTGATATGGCCCGTCCCGTGCGGCGCCGCGCGGTCAAAATCGCTGACACAAATGGTCAGGGGTTTCACGCCGCCCTTAAAATAAGGACCCACCGGGGTAGCAAAAATGCGGAACTGGTATTCATCCGCCGGTTTCACGCCGATAACCGGATTCGTACCGAACATGTAAGGTCTTAGGTAAAGGGTCGCACCCGAACCGTAAGGCGGAACATACATCTTATTGGCAGAGACCGTCTGCACCACCGCATCCACAAAACGCTTCTCCGGGAATACCGGCATTTCCAGCCGTATGGCGGAATCCACCATACGGGACGCATTTAAGTCCGGGCGGAACGTTACGATACGCCCGTCCTGTGTCGTATATGCCTTTAACCCCTCAAAAACCGTCTGCGCATACTGGAGCACACCCGCGCACTCACTGACCGTCACCATGGAATCCTCCGTCAGCACGCCGCCGTCCCATGCCCCATCCTTATAATTGGAGACATACCTTTTATCCGTCTCAATATAGCCAAAGCCAAGATTCTCCCAATCGATACTCATCTTATCCATTTCCTTCACTCCCTCTTTCGCAGTCTGTGTTTTTCTTTTTTTTCTAATTTATTATTATCCTTTTTCATTGAAAAGTCAACCGTTTTGGTAAATGGCGCGGACGGTATCAGTGTTGTGTTGAGATGCGGACGCCAGGGAGGGATTCTTTTACGGGACGGCGGCAGTGGGATGGCATGTCCCGGTTTTCCGTGCACTTTTT
>CANTGP010000126.1 GCA_947653315.1 uncultured Lachnospiraceae bacterium | reverse complement strand
GCGCCCCGTGCGCCGCCTTGGCGGCATATTCCTCTGCACGGGGCTGTGCATAAAATAAAAAGAGGACATATCCGCTATGTCCTCTTTTGTCCCCGTCCTCACCTGACCGCTGTGGACGCATCCGCATTTTCCAGTTCCGTAAGAAAACGTTTGGAATTCCTCGCCTTCTCGGTCCCCGGAAAAAGCTCTACCACTTTCCCGTAAGTCTCTGCCGCTTTCGCGTTGTTTTCCGTCAGCCGGTAACAGTGAGCCAAATAATACAAGGCGTCACCGTTGCTTTCGTCATACTGGCTTGCTTTGAGCAGGATAGGCAGCGCCGCCGCATACTGTTCCTGCCGGTACAGTTCATATCCTTCCTCATAATACGCCTTGGCCAGCTCCGGTCCCACAAGCTCCGTGAGTTTCTCATACAATGCCCTGAAATCATCCGATACCGATTCCCCAAGCTCCTCCAAATCAATCTCGTCCAAAGACTCCGCCACCTTCATGACTTCGCCCTCGTTGGTCACATATGCGTTTGCCGCCGACAGCAGTTTATCCATCGCCTGCAGCGTACCGTCCGTTCCCACATAATTGTCCAAGTCCGCCTGCAAGGACTGGTTCGTCTCCGTCAGCGTCTTCACCTGCTGTTCCAGTTCCCCGATGGTGGCCGTCTTCCCGTCCAACTGCTCGCTGACCACCCGCAGTTCGTCGTCGCTGACCGCTTTCGCCGCCTGTATCCGCGCCGGAAGGATTAAGAACCATGCCGCGGCAAGACCGATGAGGATGCCGATTGCCATATTGACCACCGTGGACAATCCTTTGGACTCCCTTTTGTTCATCGGCTGGATAATTGTCTCATTCCCGCTTTGGTACTTGATGACATCCTCCGCCTTGTTCTTTTTCTTCACGGACGGTTTCGTGCCGTCCTCCGGGGAAAGCATCTGCTCCACTTCTTTTAAGTAGCGCATCGTAATCGTATTGTTCGTATCGATTTGGCTGCACTTATACAGCTCCCTGCGCGCCCGCTCCCATTCCTCGCTGTTAATGTACAAAAGGGCAAGCAACTGGTGGGCGCGGACAAATTTCGGATTTAAGGACAGTACCTTTTTCAACTGTATGACCGCCAAATCCAAACTCTGCTGCTGACAGTACAAAAGCGCCTGGTTATACTTTTTAATCGTTTGGTTTATGGAATCCAAACGGGAAGTATTGCTTTGCACCATATTGATATAATCGTCCGCAATATTTTTCTTCGACCTTAAATTTTTGCTGATGACCCACTCGCTGAGCGCCGCCACCACTTCCCCCATCTCGAAATAAACCAGCCCCAGCAGGTTCCTCGCCTCGATATGGTTCTTATTGAATTTCAGGCTTTGGCGCAGGCTCGTAATTGCCCCCGTTAAGTCCCTGACCTGTGCTTTCTCCAAACCGTCGTTGTAATAACGGTTGGCAATATGCATTACTTTTTTATAAACCGTCACGTCTGCCCCGCAGGCAGTACAGAAATCATGTTCCGATAAACGGCAGCCGCAGTTATAACATATCATGCCGTCACCCCTCTATTCTTCGTAAGATTTTTCTTCGTCCTTGGCAGGCGTCTCCGTGCGCTCCGCAGGACGGTTGTTATAAACTTCCCTGCTCTCATAGGCTTCCCTGCTGTTATAAACTTCCCTGCCCACATCGCTGATCATCTTTACCAGTATATCCGCCATATCCGTTAAATCCTGATTGTAAATCGCTTCTTCCGCATCTTCCACTTCCAGACTGGGATGGAACTTCTTCAATTCTTCCTCGAAATTAATCATCCGTTCTCCTCCTTAACAGCGCCTTCACCTCTCCAATCAGGTAAAGGGAGCCTACCATATATATGAAATCGTCTTCTTTTTTCCTTTTCCGTAATTCCGGCAGCGCTTCTTCCATTCCGGCAAAAAGCATCACTTCCCCAAGTTTTCCGCCTAATGTAAGAAGTTCCCGCAGCCGTTTTGTTTCCGCCGCCCTTTTATCATGGATTCCCACCACGGCAGCCATGGCAAACAGCCCCCCGTCCCGCAGGATGGCCGTCATTCCCTGGATATCCTTGTCCGCAACGGCGGAGAACACCAATATCCTCCTGCCCTTGCAGCCGTCCGCCTTCACGCTCTGTGCAAACGCCCTGATCCCGTCCTCATTGTGGGCGCCGTCCACAAAAAAGCCGGGAAGCACTTCTTCCATCCTTCCTTCCCAAACGGTCCGTGCCAAAGCCCTGCGCACCTGACCTGCGGTCAGGGACGTAAGCCGCCTGTCCGTGGACACCCTTTGCAGTTCTTCCATCCCGCGCACGGCAACCGCAGCATTTTCCATCTGATAGAATGCCGTAGTAGCAAGTGAAAGCCTAATATAATCATAATACCGATATTGCATGGAAAAATCAATGCTTTTATTTGTTAATTTCCTATAAACATAATCTTTTTTTCCTACTCCAACCGCCCTGTTTTCCAGTATTTGCGCCCGTTTGCGTATCACATCGGACGCTTCTTTTCTTTTATCGCAGAAAACGACGGGCACCCCCGCCTTTAAAATTCCCGCTTTCTCCCCCGCAATCTCCGCTATGGTGTTTCCCAGGTATGCCATGTGGTCCATGCCGATTTCCGTAATGAGCGTAAGAACGGGATGTTCCACCGCATTGGTGGCATCCAGCCTTCCCCCAAGTCCCGTCTCCAGGACAAGGTATTCCACCCGTTCCTTACGGAAGACCACCATTCCCATCAGGAACAAAAGCTCGAAAAAAGTCGGGTGGTAATCCTGCCTTCCGACCGCCAGTCTTGCCTCATCCAAATGTTCCATCACGCAGCGCAGTCCCCAAAGGAACATCTCCTCCGTAATCATCTCCCCGTCCACCCGAAACCGCTCCCGCATTTCCACCAGATGTGGGGAAGTAAACATTCCCGTCCGGCATCCCGCTTCCCTAAGAAGGGAAGACAAGTAGGCACAAACGGAACCTTTTCCGTTTGTGCCTGCCACATGGATGATGTTACAGCCTTCCTCCGGAGAGCCGAGAACCTTTAAAAAGCGCTTCGTCTCCTCCAAACTGTTTTTGACGGTATGCTTTGGCAGCTCCAAAAGAAACGCTTCCGCTTCCCCATAGGACATTGCGCCAAAATCCATCTCTGCATCCCATTCCATTGTTTTATTTCCTCACTTCGCCAACTGTTCCAGCCGTTGCTTTACCTGCTCCATCATCTGTGTATATTTTTCCAGCTTTTCTTTTTCTTCCGCAATCTTGGCTTCCGGCGCCTTGGAAATGAATTTTTCGTTGCTTAACATGCCGTTGACGCGGGCAAGCTCTCCCTGTAAGCGTTTTTCCTCTTTCTTCAAACGTTCCGTCTCCTGGGCAATATCCACCAGCTCCGCAAACGGAATGTAAAGCGTGGCGCCCGCAATCACCACCGATACCGCATCGTCTTCGATCCCCTGCTTGTCCTCCCGGATTTCCACTTCGGAAGCATAAGCCAGCGAAGCAAAAAACAGTTTTCCTTCCCCAAACGTTCCCCGGATATCCCCGTCGCCGCTGACCACATACACTTTCGCTTTCCGGCTGGGCGGCACGTTCATCTGTGTCCTGACATTACGGATGCCCCGCACCGCTTCCTTTATGGTTTCGATATCCTTCTCCTCTTTCGGGAAATTCCATGCTTCCCGGTACACCGGCCAGGGGGACACCATAATGGTATCTTCTTCCGACTGTACCGTACAGAAGATTTCCTCCGTCAAAAAAGGCATGTAGGGATGCAGCAGCTTTAAGGCGCCCACCAATACATTCTTTAACGTCCAAAGCGCGGCTTTCCGGCTCGCCGCATCGTCGGAATTATAGAGCCTCGGCTTTACCATTTCAATATACCAGTCGCAGAATTCGTCCCAGATAAAATCGTATACTTTCTGTACCGCGATTCCCAGTTCATAATGCTCCATATTATCGGTAGCTTCCCTGGTCAGGTTATTTAATTTGGACAAAATCCAGCGGTCCACCGGTTCCAAACCTTCCGGCATGTCCGAATCCGCCAAAGCTGCCCCTTCCGCATCCGCCTTATCCATGTTCATCATGATAAAACGGGAAGCGTTCCACACTTTATTGGCAAAATTCCGACTCGCCTCCACCCGTTCATAATAAAAACGCATATCGTTGCCGGGGGCGTTACCGGTGATTAACGTCAGGCGCAGGGCATCCGCGCCGTATTTCTCGATGATTTCCAACGGATCGATGCCGTTGCCCAGGGATTTGCTCATTTTCCGTCCCTGCGCATCCCTCACCAGCCCGTGGAACAGTACGGTATGGAACGGCTTCTCCTTCATTTGCTCATAACCGGAGAAAATCATGCGGATCACCCAAAAGAATATAATGTCATATCCCGTCACCAGCACATCCGTGGGATAAAAATAGTCCAAATCCTCTGTTTTTTCCGGCCACCCCAGCGTGGAAAAAGGCCAAAGCGCCGAGGAAAACCAGGTATCCAGCGTATCCGGGTCCTGCACGAAATGCGTATCCCCGCACTTAGGGCATACTTCCGGCATTTCCTTTGCCACCACAACTTCCCCGCATTTTTGACAGTAATACGCCGGTATCCGGTGTCCCCACCAAAGCTGGCGGCTGATGCACCAGTCGCGGATATTGTCGGTCCAGTTAAAATAAGTCTTTTCCATGCGTTCCGGCACCAGTTTGATTTCTCCGTTTTTCACCGCTTCCACGGCGGGTTTGATTAATTCTCCCATCTTCACGAACCATTGCTTTTTAATAAGAGGTTCAATGGTGGTCTTGCACCGGTCATGGGTACCCACGTTATGGGAATAGTCCTCGATTTTTACCAAAAGACCCATTTCGTCCAATTCCTTTACGATAGCCGCCCTGGCTTCATAACGGTCCATGCCCTCGAATTTGCCCCCGTTGGCATTGATGGTGGCATCGTCGTTCATGATATTGATTTCCGGCAGGCCATGTCTCTTGCCCACCTCGAAATCGTTCGGGTCGTGGGCAGGGGTAATCTTCACCACGCCGGTACCGAATTCCATATCCACATAGGAATCCTCCACAATGGGAATCTCCCTGTTAATGATGGGAAGCAGCACTTTCCTGCCTTTTAAATGTTTGTACCGGTCATCCTCCGGGTTCACCGCCACTGCAGTATCCCCCAGCATAGTTTCGGGACGGGTGGTGGCAAATTCCAAAAATTCCGTGGTGCTGGGCTGTCCGTTTTCGTCCAGCAGCGGATATTTAATATGCCAGAAATGCCCTGCCTGCTCCTCGTATTCCACTTCCGCATCGGAAATGGACGTATTGCAGACCGGACACCAGTTAATAATCCTGCTGCCCTTGTAAATCCAGCCTTTTTCATGCATTTTGCAGAATACTTCCGTCACCGCCCGGTTGCAGCCCTCGTCCATGGTGAACCGCTCCCTGTCCCAGTCACAGGAAGAACCCAGCTTTTTCAACTGGCTGATAATCCTTCCGCCGTATTCCTTCTTCCACTCCCAGGCACGCTCCAAAAAGCCCTCCCTGCCAAGGTCTTCCTTATCGATTCCTTCTTCCTTCAGTTTTTCGATAATCTTTACCTCGGTGGCGATGGAAGCATGGTCCGTCCCCGGCTGCCAAAGGGCATTGTATCCCTGCATTCTCTTAAAACGGATCAGGATATCCTGCATGGTATTGTCCAGGGCATGTCCCATATGAAGCTGCCCCGTAATGTTCGGGGGCGGGATTACAATGGTAAACGGTTTCCTGCTCCTGTCCACCTCGGCATGAAAATATTTGCCGTCCAGCCATTTCTGGTACAACCTGTCTTCAATTCCCTTCGGATCATACGTCTTTGCCAGTTCTTTCATAATCGTCTCCTTTTGCTTCTTAAATAAAGTTAATGTTTTAAAATTCAGGAATCGAGTAGGGGAAAAGCCTTTCCCCTACTCGCCGCGCCGCCCGCATGCTGTGAAACAGCAAACTTCCATATGCGGGCGTGTGCATAAAAAATACCCTCTACCGACATTCCGTCAGCAAAGGGCGCATATACGCGGTACCACCTTCGTTTATCACTCATACCAAATCCGATCCGGTAACGGGGATCAATCGTGGAAACTTACTTTCATGGCCGTGCGGTCTTATCTTTCCTGCAGACCGCCTGCCCGCCGTTTCTGCTTCCCGGTTCCAAAGCTACCTTCCGCACCTTCCCCTTCGGACCGCCTTTCAGCCGGTGGGCCGCCCTCTCTTTTAAGGTTCCCGTGTGTACTCCTCTTTGTCATCACCTTTTATACTTTTCTATCTTATCTATCCTATAATATAGCCAATGGCATTGGAAATGTCAAGAAATTCTTTGCCGGGAATTTCATACTTGTTTCTTACCCGCCTGTTACCACCACGCCTTTGGCATTCACGTCATCCATAACCACCTCTCCCACTTCCGGCGCCTGAATCCTCCCGGACAGGGGATTTTTAATGCTGTCAACCTTTGTGGTAATGACCGCTTCCACTTCCGATTTTTCAAAGGCAAGGTCCGTACCAATCATTTCACAGTTTACCAGTTTCAGGTTTTTGCAGTAGCATAAAGGCTGGGTTCCGGTGATTTTGCAGTTTATCAGGGTCAGTCCGTCCGAATACCATGCCAGGTATTCCCCTTTGACCACGCTGTCTTTGACCGTTACGTTTTCCCCATGCCAAAACGCATCCTTCGTATCAAACACACAGTTCTCAAACGTTGCGTTTTTTATGTACTGGAAAGAATATTTGCCTTTGAAATGAACGCCTTTGAATACTAGGTTTTCCGAACGCATCATAAAATACTCACTTTCCGCCACGGTATCTTCCATGCGGATACCCCGCACGGACCAGCCGAATTCCGGTGAAAGGATATCACAGTTCCGGATTACCACGTCGCTGCACTCCCTGAGCGCCTTGATTCCATGCAGCTTTGTGTCCGAAATTTCCACATGGTCGGAATACCACAGGGCAGCCCGGCACAATTCCGTCATTTCCGAATCTTTAATGGTAAGTCCGTGATCGTGCCAAAAAGGATAACGCAGATTAAAAAAGCAATGTTCCGCACCGATACCGTTTCCTTCTTTAAAGGCACTCTCCCCGTCTGCCGGTCCGTCAAAAGAACAATCCCTCACCAGAATGTCCCGGCTTCCGTATAGTGCACGCTCCATATCAAACGTTTGGTTTTCAATGATTTTCATTGTCCGGTTTCCCTTCCTTTTTTGTTTTTTATTTTCCCATTGGAATCATCCGCAGTAAGAACCGGTACACCATTTGGTAAACCGTCGGCTCCCGGAAACGGATGCCTGCAAGTTCCATTGCCGCCTTTTGCTTTTCCGTATGAAAAGCAAAAGGGTATACGCCGAATAAATATGCAAAGAATATTTCACAAAATTCCATGCATTCCGAATCCGTCATTTCCGGTTGAAAGGAACGCATGATTCCGGTCAGGGCGTCCGTTGCCCTTGCATACTGCTTTTTAAACTCTGCCAGCCGTTCCACCCGGCTGTTCTGCTCGATTTCAAAAAGATTCATGTTGAGAATCCGCAAAAGAATTTCTTTTCCGTCCAGCGTATGCGCCATTTGCTCCGCCAAATCCAAACGGCTTAACGTTTCTGCCAAAGCCCCCAGTTTCTCCAGTTCCCCGCACCAGCCGTCATATTCCCTGACCAACAGACCCAGCAGGATTTCTTCCTTTGTTTCAAAATAGTTATAAATGGACGGTCTTGTGAAACTGGTTTCCGTACTGATTTCCTTTATGTTTACCCCATAAAAACCCTGCTCCCGGTATACCTTCTCACAGGCATCCAAAATTTCGTTTTGCCGCTTCTTTGTCCGTTCCGGCGAACTCCTTGGCATAACTTTTCTTCCTTCCGCATATTATTCTGACACCGTGTAAGAGTATTATATTCTGTTTTTGACACTGTGTCAATATATTTTGAAAACAAAATACCATTCCTACAAATGTGTCGTGACGAATCTCCCAAACGGCAAATGTGTATATTGTCCTAGTGCCTTGTTAAGTCCAAAACTGTATCAAAATATTTGTTTTATATCT
>CANTGP010000125.1 GCA_947653315.1 uncultured Lachnospiraceae bacterium | reverse complement strand
CAGTCGTCAAATAGACGTGCAAGCACGTCTACTTGACTCGTTGCTCGCGGAAAAAATGCACGGAAAACCGGGACAGGCAGTTGCACTGCTGCCGGTCACTAAAAAAACTCACACACGGGCGTCCGCCCCCAACATAATATTCAGGCTGTTACGCCCGCCGCGCCCACCATGCGCCGCCTTGGCGGCATATTCCTCTGCATGGGGCTGTGCACAAGAAATCCCGTATGCAGTATCTTCCGTCTGTATACGGGATTTTTGATATGTTCTCACCTGTTTTCCGTTCTTAGCCTTTTTCAGTTCTTTTCTTTTTTCCGTGCCTTTCTTTTTTTCCGAGCCAATAACCCATGCACGCCTTAAGCTGCCCAATGTCCAGGGGTTTCGTGATGTGTTCGCTCATCCCCGCTTTCCGGCTCGCCGTCACGTCTTCCGCAAACGCATTGGCCGTCATCGCCACAATGGGGATTTCCCCCGCATCTTCCTGTCCGGATGCGCGTATGGCTTTCGTGGCTTCATACCCGTTCATCACCGGCATCTGTACATCCATGAAAATCAGGTCGTAATACCAGGCGCCCATTTCCAGGAATTTATCCACCGCCTGTTTTCCGTCTATGGCCGTCTCCACCGTCACGCCGAAATCACCGATGACTTCCTCCGCAATTTCACGGTTAATTTCATTGTCTTCCACCAGCAGAATCCTGCGTCCGTTAAAATCCTGCTCCGCAGCCGTTTCATCCGGGCCTTCATCCCCCGCCGCTTCATCACCTGTCAACTGCTTTAACAGATAGACCAAACGGGACTTAAACAGCGGTTTGGAAATAAACCCGTTCACGCCTGCCTGACGCGCTTCGCTTTCCACGCTGCTCCAATCGTATGCGGAAAGAATGATAATCGGAACATCATCGCCCACTGCCCTGCGAATCTGCCTTGCCGTCTCCAAACCGTCCATATCCGGCATTTTCCAGTCCAAAATCACCACAAAGAAATCTTCGTCTTCCTCATGGGCACGGACAACGCGGGTTACCGCTTCCCTCCCGCCAAGTACCCACTCGCTGCGCATACCGATGTCATCCAATATCGCACATGCCGCCTCGCAGGCAAGCCGGTCGTCATCCACCACCAATACCGGAAGGTCCAAAAGCCGCTCCACATCCGGCATTTCCCGGTTCTGTTTCTTCAGGTAAACGGTCACGGTGAATTTGGAACCTTCGTTTACCTTACTCTCCACATGGATATCCCCGCTCATTTTCCGGGCGATATTTAAGGCAATCGCCATACCGAGACCGGTTCCCTCGATTTTGCTGATCCTGGAGTCTTCCGCACGGCTGAACGGCTCAAAAATACGCTCCACGTACTCCGGTGTCATCCCCATCCCGTCGTCACTGATGACGAACTCGTAACAACCGTATGCCGACATGGATGATTTCTTCTCCGTCAATTCCAACTGCAGGTGTCCGCCTTCCGGCGTATACTTCACGGAATTACCCAGTATATTGATTAAAACCTGCTGCAGACGCATCTCGTCCCCTACCACATCCTCATGTTCCACATGGTGGATATGGAATTCCAATTCATGCCGCTTCGCCTCCACGGAAGGACGCAGTATGGTCAGGAGATTCTGTACCAAATCCGAAAGACCGAATTCTTCTTCCGCCAAGTTAATTTTCCCGGATTCAATCTTGCTCATGTCCAGCACTTCGTTAATCAGGGACAAAAGGTGCTTACTGGAAACGGTAATCTTGCTTAAACAGTCCGATACCCGCTCCGGCTCATCCAAATGCGCCCCGGCTATGGAAGTCATTCCTATGATTGCATTCATGGGTGTGCGGATGTCATGGCTCATGCGGGACAGGAATTCGCTCTTGGAAGCGTTGGCATGGTTGGCTGCATCACAGGCTTCCTTTAACATCCTGCGCTCCTGTTCCTCCTTGCGCTTACTCTCCGTCACATCCTGCGCCACATACAGCGCCTTCTTCGCTTTCCCGTTTCCGCCTTCGGCAAGTACCACGGTAGCGCGTATCCATTCGTAATCCCCGGCTTCCTCTTTTCCTTCCTTGATTTTACGGTATTCCAATGCCGTAAACGGCTGCCCGCCGCCCAGCACGTCCTGCAGCTTTTTACATGCCATCTTATCCAGGTATTCCTGTCTGTCCTCCGGATGGATAAAATGCATGGCATATTTCCGGAAACCTTCCTCACAGTTTTGCTCCGCGCCGAGGACATCCCCCACTTCCTTTACCTGCGTAATCATGCGGAACGTATTCGCTTCCAAATCAATATAATAAGAAGCGAAAAACAGGCTGCTCATGGCGTTGATGATATAATTCCGGTCCCGCCTGTCCAATGCGGCGTTTTCTTCTTCCCTTTTTTGCTTCGTAATGTCCCGCCCCAAAATATTAACCATGACACTTTCCGCCTGACGGACAAAGAAAATGTGTGCTTCCACCCATATAGGTTCCGGTCCCTTCATCCGGTACTGACAGATCACTTCCTCAAAATTCTCCACGCTTTCCGCCTTTTTCCGCAGGCTTTCCAAAGAAAGCGCCGCACGGAACCGCTCTACGTCTTCCCCGTAAACGGCGTGTTCCATCGCGTCCTCTATGACCTCCCCGTAATCGCCGGTACGCACCCTTCCGGCTTCGTCTTCCATTTTCAGGTAAATACGCTCACATACCCCCGTTTCCAAATCCACGGTATTCATGGTATGATACCCCGATTTGATGACCGTCGCCATCCGCCTTAAGTTCCGGTTCCGGTTAATTTCCTTGCGCGTTTCCTCATCCACGTCCTGGAATGCCAAAACCACCAACCCTTTATGGTTGCTGCTTTCATGGAAATGGGCGGTAACGGATACGTAATGGTAACTTTTGCCAAACATCCGCTGGCAGAGCATTTCCTTTTTCTGCTCACCCTTTTCCCACGCTTCCCGCAGGGCTTTTAACGAATAATTATCCAGCATTTTCTGTCCGTACTGCGGATGAAACTTACTTTGCACGGACTCCTCCCATACATTGTCCCAATCCAGGTATTCCATATCCACCAAACCATCCAAATCCGACGGCATACGGACCGGATGCATGGCGCCCGTAAACAGGTCGATCAGGTAAATCCCGTAATTCACTTCCCCCAATGACTTAATGACATCCCGGTTCCGGTTATTGATGTCTTCCAGCTCCAGACTGTGCCGGTACATATCATGCATATCCTTCACATACAGACGGATGCTTTGGTTTTCGGGGGTATAATCATAATCCCGGACCACTTCCATGGTATGCCAGCGGTAACCTTTGCCGGTCCTTCTGCGGTACGTGCAGGTCAGGATTTTTTTTCCGCCCTTTAACGCGTCCTTTAAATACTTTGCCGCGGTAAATTTACGGAAACGCTCCTCATCCCTGCCAAACACATTTCCCGCTTCCAGGAAACGTTGAAACCAGCCGTCAAGCCCCATCGCCATACTTTCCCCGGACGATATTTCCAAATCTTCGGGTTCCGCCTTTATCAGCTCAAAACTGCCCGTCGTCAGGTTTGCCCGCAGTATTTTGCTGTACGTATAGCTTGCCACTTCCGCATGGGGGGTAATCATAATCAGAAACGCCGGGATACCGTCGCCCCACTGTATCCTCGTCGCCGCAATCTCCACCACATTCCCGAAAGGACTGGCATAATTGATGGATCTGCTTTCCTTCTTATCCCCAATCCGTAAAAGGGGACAGTTCGGGCAGGAAGCCGCCCACAGTTCATGACATGCCATTCCTATGCACACATTTGGCGATACCTCCTTAACCCGTTTATTAAAATACAGAATCCGGTGGTCACTTTCCTTTATGACGTAAACACCCGTCGTCTGCATCGAATTTAATATCAACTCCAAATCTTTCGTTTCCAAAACCTTGCACCCCGCTCGATAAAAATTGAAATTATTTTCTATTTTACCATATCTTTTTTTACAAATCCATGGTTTTACCGGGTTTCTTCCGTTACGGATGCCGTACCGGCCCGGCCAGCACATGCGCCATCATCCGTCCCGCAGTCTTCATCAGTCCCCGGTCCAGCTCCCCGACCTTTGGCATCCGGTTAAAGAAATCAAAAGCCACTACCGCCAACGGGGTTCCGTTATCCAATACCACGCACTGGACAAATTCCTTGTTTTCCTGCTCCGTATACATACGGTAGGCAGACGGAACCTTGTTCTCCAGGCGCGCCATGGAGCCTTCCAGGTAAAAGCCCTGTCCGTCAAAATACTCCAAATATGCCGGTTCATATATGCAGGAAAGGTTTTGTATGGGATTCACATATTTCCCTACGCTGTCCACACGGCGCATGTCCGCGCCGGCATACAGTGCCACGCCGTCCACGTCAAAATAGACCTGCATCTGCTCCATGGCATCGTGCAGCGCCGCTTTCCCTTCCCGGTGCAGCTTTAACACCAGTTCGGATATCACGGCATGCTTTTCCGCCTCGCTGATATTTGCCCTTAAACCGATGTTCCGGCTGGCAGCTTCTTCATTAACCACCGTGCCGTGCTTTGCCTCATCGTATATGATAAAGCGGTTCTTCCCTTTTGCTTTGGCAATGTACAGGCATTTATCCGCCTTTTGGAACAGTTCTTCATAGACCACGCCGTCATCCGGGCATTTCGCAATGCCGATGGACGTCGTGACCGTCAGCCCTTCCACATCCTCAAACGCCCACTGGATATGCTTGGATATGGTTTTTAATATCCGGCGCAGCGTCGTTTCCGAATCGATTTCCTCAAACACCACCATAAACTCATCACCGCCAAACCGTCCCGCAACCCCTCTGGCATTTAATACGCTCCTTATGATTTCCGACACTTTCGCCAATACTTCATCGCCGAACATATGCCCGAAACCGTCGTTAATCCTTTTAAAATCATCCACGTCCATAATGGCAAGGTAAACGCCCTCTGAGTTTTCATGGATTTTTTCAAGCGCATACTCGTTAATCGCGCGCTTGTTTAACAAACCCGTCCCCGGATCATAGGCTTCTTCGGTCAGATAATACTTTTTTTCCGGTTTCTCGCTGCTGACGATAACCACAAGCCCGATTACTTTGTCACGCATATCATCCTTGTATATGGTGCGCAGTCTGCACTCATAGCGCACATTCTGCGTCCTTTCATGGAAAACCGCCGCGTCGATGCCGGATTTAATGCGGTCCCTGCCGCTTTTCACCGCTTCATACAATACCCTGAACTCCGCTTTCTGCGCCCCCGTCAGTGCGCCGTCCCCCTGCGTCCGCCTGTTTAATTCCTCCAGTCCGGTACGGAGCACGGACTTGCTTTGGTTATTCCGGTATTCATATACCTGCAGGATATCCGTGGCAAAATCGTATTCCAAAAACATTCCGTCGAACATGGTCATAAACGTGCGGTACTTCTCCACCAGTTCCGAATACTGCACATAGCGTCCGGTAATTGCCATAATGTCACACATTTTTATGTCAAAGGAGCGAAAATCCCCAAACACCCTGCCGTTATATGCAAGCTCCATGTAAACGCACTTATATTTCCCTTCGCTGTCCTTAATCCGCACAATTAGGCACTGCGTTTCCTCCCCCAGCCTTTCCGCCGCCCCAAGGAACGCTTCCACATCATCGGGATGCAGCAGCTCCGGGATGGAATAACAGGTGTTTTTTCCCATAAAATGGTAAAAACGCTCATCCCCGTTGGTAATGTAATATCCGTTTTTTATGGATGCCTTACAGTAATACATCTGAAATTCGTCCGGTTTGCCCTTGTACTCCGTTATGTTATGCATCATATCAATCCCACCATATTTCCGCTTAATAATTCCATCCTAAATCTGCCCGTTTTGCTACTCCCCGAATTCCCCCCGGTACTTCATGAAAAAATCAAAATATACCCGCACATTTGCAAGCTCCGTCCACCGCTTTACATCCACCGTTTCCTCGTCCATATCGTATATTTTTGCCCCCTTCATGGAAAGCAGGAACGGCGAATGGGTGGCAATAAGGAACTGGCATCCGAAAAAGCGGGCGGAATCTTCCAGGAATTTTAGCAAATCCTGCTGTTTTTCCGGGGAAAGGCTGTTTTCCGGCTCGTCCAACAAATAGAAACCGTTTTCCCTAATCTTGTCGGTAAAATACAAAAAAGCGCTTTCCCCGTTGGAATGCTCCCGCACATTATCCATCAGGTTTTTGCGGACATACTGTGACTGCGTGTTTCTGCGCACCGCAATTTTCTTTTTCAACTGTTCGTAATCATCCAGGGAGCGCATTTTAAAATCGGAATATTTAGTATCCATATAGTCTTCCAGCAGTTCATCCCGCTTCCGGTCAATCCCGCTATTCAGGCTCCTTATGTCCAACATGAAATCAAACACATCGTCGCTGGTAATAATCCTGCTGCCCGACGGTATCCGCCCGTTGGTTTCGTAACTGCACATCTGCGTATAATCCCCGAAGAAACAGGAACGGTTATAAAGCGTATCCCGCTCCAGCCCGAGTTTTTCCGCAATCACGTTTAATACCGTGGTCTTTCCGGAGCCGTTGCCGCCATACAGTATGGTAACGGGTTCCAAATCCAGCATACGCAGGTTGTGTTCCGATATCACCAAAAACGGATAGACACTGTCATAGCAGGTTCTTTTCTGCCCCATTGTAAATGTGTATTCCCTCTCCCTGTCCGGGAAGCCAAAATGCGATAAGTAAACCATAACTCTGTCTCCGTTTTATTCGTCCGGCCATTCCTTTCCCTTGCACCTGCCGATGAAATCACAGGGAAATCCTTTGTACTGTCCGGCAGGCAGCTCCTCGCCCTCCACGGACATTTTCATGCCCTTGCATTCACGCAGCCATTCCAAATGCACCAACACATCGTAAATTCCCGACTGGTATGCCCTAAGCACATAGCCCGCCAAAGCCTCCCGCACTTCCGGTGAAACTCCCGAAAGCAGTCCGTTAATCTCCCCGTCACTGCCGGTTCCCCGCACGGCGGCTTTTTCCACGCAGCCGGTCTCCGTACAGTTTTGCGACATGTCCGCCAGTTCATCGATCAGTTCCTTATACAACCTGATTCCTTTGTCCATAACCGTATACCCCCTCAGTATTTTAACAGATAATCCTCATAATCCTGATACGTAACCGTCAGGTATTCCTCCCCACAGTTTAACCCGATTTCCATACCCATGGGCGTATAGAAAATGATGCCCGTGCTTCCGTCCTTCAGGTAATATGCCACTTCTTGGTCCGTCAGGTATTCCAGTACCTCCGTCTCCCCGTTCTGTTCCCTGCTTCTGGTACGGAAATCCACGGCAAACTCATCGTCCACCTCCAAAATGCTTCCGTTATCCAAAACCATGCCGTTTTCCATATCGATATTCACACAGAACAGCCCGCAGTCCACCCAGTAATCCGTATAAATATTTTCCTGGAACACCACGCTCATCACACTTTCGTCCATATAGGTCACGAATCCCTCGGAATAAACCGCAAATATTTCCTCCGGCTGCATGTACTTGGAATATTCCTCATAGTATTCCTCGAAATAATCCATTTCGCTTTCGATGGCGTCGTTTAAAAGTCCAAGGTTCGGGACATCGCCCCGGATGACCGGATAATCTATGGAAATCATCACCGTATCGCTGTTGCCCGCATATTCATAATTTTCCCACTCGATGGAATAAGCCAAATCCGTGCGGACCGCATCCTTAATCTCCCCGTAATATTCCCCATGGGTCCCTGCATTCTTCTCCGGTATTTTCGCCTGTCCGTCCGGACGCGGCGTATCAGGTTCCTGCTTATCCGGTGCGGCATAGGACCATTCATCCTCGGGAAAAGCTGCGGCAGCCCTTTCCAAAGCCGCGGACTGTTTGGATACAACGCTCACCACCATAAACATTACCAGTAAAAATATTACCAGCATAAATGCGGCAAACAGCATTCCAAACGCGGCAAACAGCGCCAATAGATATGCCGTATGGTTCGGCTGCTTACGATCCGCACACTTCCCGCAGCCATATGGGCACCATACCCGTCCATCCCAAAATCCGTTGTTCTTATTC
>CANTGP010000124.1 GCA_947653315.1 uncultured Lachnospiraceae bacterium | reverse complement strand
ATTGAGATCATAGAAGAGGATACACCACTGGCAGGTGAAGAACTGGAAAAGAAAACAGGAACAAAGGCGATCATGGATTTGACCGGAGAAAATGCCCCGTATAACGGAACACCGGAATACAGCATCAATACGGAACGGGCAAACACCTTGGGGTTTCGGTTTTCGGTACTGCAGGATTGGCTCCATGAACTTTTGGATTATTATATTGATTCCGTCCGCTCACTCATGTGAATCATACACAGTCTCCCACGGCCGCCCTTTCCCTGCCTGCCGCTCCGCCTCGCCCCTCTCTTAAGGCACTTCCCTCCACGGTTTTAACCGCTAAAGTACCCAAAGAGAGAGACAAGACAGCCGGCAGGCAGGGAAAAAGCAGCCGCGACCCAAAATCCGGCATGGGAAACGCTTTTATCCGCGCCTCCCACACGATCTAATACCCGATACATTTCTCCAGCCAGTCATTCGTCACAAAATTTTCCACGGAGCCGTACTGTTTTGGCGCTATATCGTAAAGATTCGTAATTGCCGTATCCGCTTCGAGCATGTCCTGCGTAATAAGGGCTGCGGGCATCTCCATATAATCGGCGGACACTCCCGTCGCCGGATCCTTAATATCCCCGTAATCACCGTTTATTTCCAGTGCAAGGATGCGGATTCCCTGTTCCCCGTTTGCACCGAAATCCGTACAGGCACATGCTTTCCAAGGGGAATCTTCCTCCAGCATATATTGGATATCCTTATTACAGATATCCGCCGATACCAGCGGAATATCCTTTCCCGACTCTTTCAATGCCTGGTAACACCCCTGGGCATAGGCATCGTAAGCAACCCAAATGCCGTCCACTTCCCCTTCGCCGTATTTTTTCAGCGTTTCGCCCATCACTTCGTACATGGACGCGGTCACGTTATCATAATCCGCAGGGCCGATGACTTCCAGCGTATGAATTTTCCCGCTTCCCTCATATTCCTGATACCCTGTTTCCCGTCTGTCAAAAGCGGCAAGATAATCCGGTCCCACCCACACTTTGATTAGGTTCACCTGCTCCCTGTCCGGATACAGTTCCCCGCACAGATATTCCAACAAATCCGCTGCCAATCCTTCATCATCCTGAAAGAACTGGGTCACTCCTTTTATCTTCTGCGTCTGTCCCGAAACATCCTGAAACCGGGTATCAAAGGTCACGATTTTTAAATCCGGGTAGGCTTCCAATATATCCCGTAAAAACTTATAAGAATAATCCTGTCCCCCGTGCGACACAAACAGTCCGTCATATCCTTCCGATGCACATGTTGCGATATAATTTTGAAAAAGGGCGTCGTCCCCGCCGGAAAAAAACACGTCGCAGGACATCCCCAGCTTTTCCGCCGTTTCCACGCACCGATCGGCACAGAGTTGGAAAATCTCGCTGGAAGCCATATTCAGTATGTATGCCACTTTCTTTCCGGCGACAGGGGAATCGGCCGCCGTTTGGAAAGTTTCCGTTCCGGCTTCCGCCGCTTCCCGTCCATCCTGTACGGCTCCTGCCGTCTGCGCCTGTTTTCCGCAGCCTGCCATGGAAAAAAGCAGCAGAATTATGATACCTAAAAATTTGTTCCGTTCCATCCCCATTTATCGCTTTCCTCGTATTTTACATAGACACGGTCCTTCGGAATCCGCAGCTCCGTTTCGTATATACCACAGACCGTCTCCGTCATCTCATCCAAACATTCCGCCGGGATTCTGCCGAATACCTTTACCTCCACAAACGCCGAAGGCTGCTCCCGGTTTCCCTGGAAATATAAGTCGCAGTTATCGGCAAATTCCACCATCAGCCATTTCTCGGACTTACCCGGAATAATGGAAATCGCCTTTCCCAGCTTTTCCTTTACGGCTTCCTGCTGCCCCGCCGTCACCCGCACGCTTACCCTTGAATTTATAAACGGCATACCATCCGTCCTTTCCGGGGCTTCGCCCCTGCCATATGGTTTTACTTAAGAATCCCCCTGTCACGGCAGAGCGCCTCAATGCTTCTGTCATAAGTGGCTTCCGCTTCCTTGGAAAAGAAGCATCCGGGTACCCCTTCGTTATTGTCCCTGTGGTGTGCCACACATTCGCAGCATTTTCCGTGCCTCGGACAGTTATAAGTACAGGGGCATGGTCTGTTGTTATCGCAGTTTGCCATAATCGTATCTCCTCCTTATCTCTTTCTTTTGCCGGTATATCAGTTCCGTTTTCCCGTATGTAAAAAATCCCGGTGATTGCATTATATCAGAAAAACATTTGCCCAAAAGCGGTTTTGCATGGAATGCATTTTTTCCGGTACGCTTTGCCCCGCAATTCCCCAAAACGATTTTCAAACACGCACTAGAGATGAAACCCGCCCATACGGTACTTTTCAATCTTATTCTTCAATTCCTGCGTCCGCTTTTTAGTCATATCCTGCTTTTCATAGATATCATCCAACAGTAAATCGATATTTTTCTGCATCAGCAGATTGGTATGTACCATATTCCGCATGATATCGATGGCATTTTTCGGATTGTTCCGGATAAAATCCTCCAAAGAATCCCTGCTAATGCGCATCAGCAGCACATCGTCATAGGCAACCACCGTATAGATGCCGGGCTGGTCGGAAAGCACATTCGTTTCCCCGAAACATTTCGGTTTGGAATAAATTCCGATCAAATGTTCCTCCTTTTCCCCATACCGGATATAAACGGCCACGGACCCGGATACAATCTTATACATCTCACCGTATGTTTCGCCCTCTTTTAAGATTACCTCATCCGCATGGAACTTCTGCATTTTCACATTTTCCACCTGGTTTCCACCTCCGTTTTCCTTTAAGCACTTTTCAATTTACCGGTATCCAGCATATCAAGCCCCGCGGCCAGTTCCACCAGTTCCGTCTGCAGACAAAACAAATCCGCCGCAGTCGTGAAAAATTCCAGTATTACATTCAGGGCTATGGTTACCGCGATTGCCTCCATGGGAATCTTAAGCTGTACGAACAGTATGGTATAACAGGTCAGCGCACCGCCGGGAATGGGAGGCGCCGCCACCGCGAGCACGATGGCAATGAGGAATGCCGTCGCCAGCCACACGGGTGAAACCGTCACACCGTAAATTTCCGCCATGCAAAACCCCACCGCAAGGAACTGGACGGAAACCCCCGGCATAAAGATGACCTGTCCCAAAGGAACGCCGAAATTTACAATCCTTTTATCGATTCCAAGTTTCTTTTCGCAGCATTCCATATTTACCCCGAAAGCCGCGGAAGAAGACGCCGTGGTCAGCGCAATCAGGAACGTTGGCATCATCTTCCTTAACAGCAGTCCGGGACGCACCTTCCTCCGCGTACAAACCAACACGAGATATAATCCCATGACAATCAAATCCCCGGCGAGCATGGCCGGAAGCAGCTTATACGTATGGAAGAACACGGAAAAATCATTGCCCAGCACCATGGTTAAGATACTGCCGAATACGAACAGCGGCACAAAAGAACTGACCGTCTCCATAATAAACTGCACAATATAATTGGACTGCTCCACAAACGCCGCCGCAACCGTAGCCTTACTGCCCAAAATCAACATTGCCGTTCCGATTAAAACCGCAACGAAAATAATCTGCAGCGGATTTCCCTCCGTAAAAGGCGTAAAAAAATTCCCCGGAACAATATCCAAAACCATCCGAAACAGTTCGGAAAAATCAAACATTCCGCCGCCTCCCGCCGCAAGGGAAAAAAGCGGCAGGACCGCCATACATGCCGGAAGCGTCAAAAGAACGGACATCAAAAGAAAGCGCCCGATCATCCTTTTCCCAATCCTCCCCATCGTAGCCGTATCCCCGATGCTGTAAATCCCCCATGCCACCGAAAGAAAAACCATGGGTCCCGCAATCGCGGACAATAACCCCATAAAGCGTTCAAAAACAGGTCCGATCAGCTCATGTACCAAAAAATCACGGATACCCTCCGGCAAAAAACGGCACAAACCGCCGCACAAAAGCGCAAGCGCCACAGACCACACCAAAGACACCATTTGTGACCGCTTCTTCTTTTTCGGCATAAACAGGATCAGGTTCTCCCCATTTTTATACTGCCATACAGGCGCCGCCCCGATATTGGCAAGCAATCCCCGCAATACTTCCCCCTGCCCTTCCTCCCCCGTATCAAAAGGGTCAAACCGTTCCCCCGGCAGGGAAAGCTCCAGCCGGATACGTTTTAAGCGCCTGGTGCACCTCCATGTAAATACCGCCCCAACCCCAAAAACCTCCTGATACTTTAACAAGGTTTCCTCCACCATAAGCCTGGTCTGCAGGATATCCCTCTGCGCCACCCCCCATTCCCCCAGCGTCGCCTCCACATCCTTACACACCCATACAATACTCTCATTACCCAACCCCCGCTTTTCCCCCTTACCGCCCCCCGTCTTCCCATTTCCCGTTTCCGTGTTCTCCATTTCCCCAACTCCCTTTTCCCCGTTTCCTGCTTTCCCGTTTCCCATTCCGCACCAACCATTCCTTCCTGCCAAAAACTTCCCAATCGCCAAATATCCGCACGAGTGCGGCTACTTGGCTCGTTGCTCGCGGGAATAAAACTAAAACTTCATACACACTTCAGAAACTACTACCACACCCCCAACGGCACCCCAATTGAAATTATACCGCAACCCAGCGCCGGATAAGGTACGGTTGTCCTAAGGACCGTCGGAAAACGCCGGCACTTAGCGAGGTTCAAATCTGCCCAAGGCAGATTTCGAGCTTAGAGCCGCTGCGTTTGACGCCGAGCGAAAGCGCGTCCTTAGAGCGTGTTTGAAAATTCATTCCTGACATCTGCACGCCCCACTTTGCGTGATATTTGCGCCAAATTCAGGTTACATAGCCCGCTATGCGCCCTTCATTTGGCGCAAATCTCCCACAAATTGTGACGCACATCTGCCAGAAAGCAATTTTCAAACACGCTCTAGGACAACCGTACCTTATCCGGCGCGTCCGGCCTAACTTCACCCCATCTTCTTCTTAAACTCAAAACAGAGCATTGTAATATCGTCAAACTGCTCCGCTTCCCCCACAAACGCATCAATATCCCTTTTCACGGCGGGCAGCAATTCCGCCGGCGGCAACTCGGCATTCCCGCGCAGTACCCTGCCCAACCGCTCCATACCGTAAAGTCCGTTCTCCTTATTGGTCGCCTCCGTCACGCCGTCCGTATACTGGAAGAACTTATCCCCCTCCTCCAACTGCATGGAACCGCACTGGTAACGGATGCCTTCCATACCTGCCAGGACAAATCCCGCCCGTATCTTATACGGTTCAAAGACACCGCCCTTTTTGCATAGAAACGGAATCTCATGCCCCGCATTCACGAAACAAAATTCCCCCGTCGCCAAATCCAAAACCCCCTCAAAGGCGGTAATAAACATTCCCTCGCTGTTGGATTCGCAAAGAAGGTTGTTTACCTCGGTAAACACCTCCCCCAAATCCCTGCCCGGCTTGGTGTGGTCCTTAATCAGCGTCTTCCCGATGACCATGAACAATGCCGCCGGAACCCCTTTCCCCGACACATCCGCCGCCACCACGGCAAGATGGCGTTCATCCACCATGAAGAAGTCATAAAAGTCGCCGCCCACTTCCTTTGCCGGTTCCATGGCGGCAAACACATCGAATTCCTCACGTTCCGGAAACGCCGGGAATATACAGGGCAGCATGGACTGCTGGATATTGGTCGCCACATTTAACTCCGCCGTGGTCTTCATCGTCTTCGCACTTTGATTAATGGAATAAAAAATCATCCAAAACTCCACCACAAAAATCAGGCACACCGTAACATACAGCAGAAAAAACCATGGATTGTCCGGGTAAATTCCCACGCCGTTTGACACAAGATTAATCAGGTAAAATCCCACCACCGAAATAAGCAGCGCCGGAAGGAACACTGTCATTTTCCCGCCGACCGCCTCTACGGTACGGTGTATGGTTTTTTTCAGGAAACGGGCATACAAAACCGAAAATACGGCATACACAAAAATCTTAATCCCGATAAAGAAAACCAAATTTGCCGTATCATAAGGACTGTCCTTAATCAATCCAAGCGCCGTCCCAAGAAGGGTATCCGCAGTGCCGCAGAACATAAACGTACTGACATTGGCAATCAGACATGCCATCAGGGATATGGCGAGTTTGGTGGACCAACTGTCCTTATACAAAAACTGCGCCACTATGCACATCAGGGCGGAAAGCCCCAAAATCCCCACCGCATCGTTATATAAATTTACGGAATAGCTCACAAACGCCATGAAATATCCGACAGCGGCCCCAATGGTCCAACAGACAGCCCTTACCGGTCCTTTATATTTCGGGGTCAGCGTAATCCCCGTCAACAGGCCGGCAAACACCGATGCCATAAAAACAGCAAAGCTCCAAAGTGCAATCGATACCATTCCATCTCTCCTTTTTACGCTCTCTCCTTTAAAACAAGTCCATTCCGCTTAAGGCAGACAGGTATTTGTCCAGATATTCCCCGGTAATCACGCTCCATCCTTCCAGCAGACTCCATAAATACCCGTTGGTAAGTTCCTGCACAATGGGTATTTCATGACGGTTTTCCGTTTCTTCATTTGTCATAAGCCCCTGTAACTGCTCCCTGCCTTCCTCTGTCTGCTTCCGTTCCCGCAGCAGTTTGTCAAATTCCCCGTCCGGCAGCACTTCCACGGCATGACCCAGCTTCCCCGCCGCCCGGAACAAATCGGCAAATTTTAATTCCATGGGCGGATAGACATGGAACACCGCCGTATCCTCCCCCGTCGCCGCCAGCGCCACAATGTTATGCGCCGTCTCGTCCACCGGTGAAAAATTAACGCTTGATTCATAAACCGACAAAGGCACGGCACCCAACTTGATATAAGAAGAAAACCGGCGGGTAAAGGCATTGGAACGGAGATTCATTTGAAATTCCCCGTCGCGGATACGCCCCTGGAGGTTCCCCACACGCATGATTTTGATTTCCAGCCCATCCTTCACCGCCGCCCGGAGCAGCTCATATTCCGCCATATATTTGGAATAAATATACCGGTTATGGATTTCCTGCCCGATATAAAAATCCGACTCGCAAAAACATTCCTTCCGCGCATCCCCTGCCGTCACACCCGCAACGCTGATGGTGGAAATCTGGCAGAGCATCGCCCGCTCCTTACCGGCAAAACGGATCAGATTCCTTACGCCCTGCGTATTGATCTTCTCCAAATTATCCCCGTAGGAAAAATGGGACACGTTTGCGGCGGAATTGATGATGGTGTGGATGCGGACCGGACACGTTTGCGTAAAAATATCCGGGTTTGTAATATCCCCTTCCACCACCAGCCATTTGTCCCCGTAACTTGCGGAAAAATCTTCTTCCGCATAATAAAACAGGGAAGATTTCACCCGCTTTAATGCGCTGAGGGTCTTCTTCGGCCGGGACAGGCAGACGATTTTGCCGCTCCAGTCCGGGTTTCTTAACAAATCCACAAGAATATGGATTCCAAGAAAACCCGTCACGCCCGTTAACAGCACGTTTCCGAGATACTTGCGTTTTACCTCTTTATGCGTATGCGCGGCAAGGTATTCCTCCATTCCTTCATAGTCCAAATGCGCAATGTCAAATTCCGTTCCGCCGCTGTCCGCCCCCTGGGAAATCCGCTCCAGTAAAAGGGCAGGCGTGGGATACCGGTATAAATCCCCGAATTCCGGCCGGTTATCTGAAAGTCCCAGCTTTTCTTCGATTTGCAGCAGCAGCGTAACGGCGCTTAAGGAATCGCCGCCCAATTCAAAAAAGTTATCGTCCATGCCGACACACCCTGCGGACAGCACTTCCCCGAAAATACCGCAGACCAGCTTTTCCCTCTCCGTTTCCGGCGCTTTATACACCCGGACGTATTCCACAGGCTCTTTCGCAAGGGCTTTTACATCAACTTTTCCGTTGGGAGTCTGCGGCATGACGGCAATCTCCTTTAAAATATCCGGCACCATATAGGAAGCCAGCCTTGCCTTCATATGTACCTTCAGGGCCTCCCTGTCCACGGTCCCTTCGGACAAAACGGTATAAAAACCCGCCAAACGCTCCGTCTTTTC
>CANTGP010000123.1 GCA_947653315.1 uncultured Lachnospiraceae bacterium | reverse complement strand
CAACAGCGTATCCGGCAACGGTACGAAGTATAAGGTAGTGGTAAACGGCGGCTCCGGTTCCGGTGAGTATACGGCGGGTACGATTGTACCGATTAACGCTTATGCGAGGGCGGACGGGACGGTATTTGACAAATGGACCAGTTCCTCCAACGGCGTGGGCTTCGTGAACCAGACGGCAATCGCGACGACCTTTACGATGCCGGCCAATAATGTGGAAATTAACGCGAACTTTAAGGTGGGCAGTTCATCCTCCGTCAGCAGCAATTCCAGGAGTGCAAGAAGGAATTCCACCACGACGGTAGACGTATCCAAGGGAGGTATCTCCAATACGGATATCGCTTCGGCGAACGTGAACGGTTCTTCCGATAACTTTGTGGTGAAGATTACCGATGATGCGCAGGCTACGGCGGCGGTTATCGCGGCATTGGAAGCGAAATACGGTGATTTGAGCAACATTGCTTACTTACCGATGGATATCAGTCTGTATGACGCTACCGGAACGACGAAGATTACTGACGTGTCGGGTGTTACCGTTGACATTACCCTGCCTCTGCCGGATGAATTAATCCAGTATGCGGGTAACAATAAGGCGGCGGCTGTGGCAAACGGCAGACTGGAAGATTTGAATACAAGATTTACGACAATTGACGGCATACCTTGCGTCCAGTTTACCGCGACGCACTTCTCACCGTACACGATTTATGTGGACACGGCGAACCTGACGGCGGGAACGATTGATGCAACGCCTAAGACCGGCGACCCGATTCATCCGAAGTGGTTCCTTGCGATGGGGCTTGCGTGTATCTCGATTGTGCTGTTCTGCAAGAAAGATAAACAGCCTAAGGTAAAACATGCTTAATCCGTCAGTTTGCGGATGGTTTCCGGGAGGATTTCCAAATATGGATCCGGTACATGTGGGAGAATGCCGAAAGGCATTCTTCCCATGACCGGTTTCAGGCATGAAAGGGAGCGACGGGGAGGTTTTTATGCGTAAAATACGTAAAAGGTTTAAAATACTGTTGGGGGCTGTGCTGGTCTGCGTGACGGCAGCGGCAGCCAGGTTACCCATGTCATATACGGAAGCAGAGTCGGCATCTGCTTCCGATTTTCAGATGAAGGGTGATCTGTTGGTAAAGTATACCGGCACGGCAAGCGCCGTAACGATTCCGACGACAGTAAAGAAAATCGGCAAGGAAGCCTTTGCCGGACATACGGAGCTGGTGAAAGTGGATATACCGGCTTATGTGGAAAGCATTGATTACAATGCCTTTAGCGGCTGTACTTCTTTGGAGACCGTTAAAATTCCCGATACGGTGACATCGATTGGCAATGGTGCGTTCAGCGGTTGTACCAGTCTTCGTTCCGTCAGCCTCGGTAAGAAGCTAAACAGTTTGGGAACCGGTGTTTTTGCGGGCTGCGATAACCTGACCTCTGCCACGTTAAACAGGAATAATACGGCGTTTGCTTATGAAAACGGTGTGATATACAGCAAGGATAAGAAAATCATTTATTGCATGATTCCCGGTTACGAGTCGGAAGTCTATAAGATGCCTTCTACCGTAACGGAAATCCGCAACAACGCTTTTTGGGGCTGTAAACGCATAAAAAGGGTGGAAATCAGCAGCAACTTAAAGGAAATTCCGGATTATGCCTTTACTAACTGTACTTCGCTGGAGAAGGTGATTCTTCCGTATTCCCTGCACAGCATTGGCCTTAAGTCTTTTGCCAACTGCGTAAACCTTGGTGAGACACAGGTGCCGATATCGGTAAACGAGATTCACCGGACGGCGTTTGACGGCTGTCCGAAGCTGACGATTGTGGGCGAGCCGGGTTCTTATGCGGTGGAATACGAGGAAAGCCGTGACAAATCCAATGTGGCGCAGGCGGAATCCCAGGATATCGACGGCAGTGCCGGGGAAGGCGGAGGGATTCGTTTTGCGGAGGGACTGTTTGGCGGTTCTGCGGGCGGCGCTTCCGCGGATTCCGGTACCGTTATGGGGCAGAGCTCCATCGTGGGCGGGAGTGCGTTTGTGTTTATGGATAACAGCCAGTCCAGGGTGTTGTCCGGCAATCCGGCGCCGGCGGCGGAGGAAAACGGTGCGGAGGAGATGGCCTCCGGAGGCGGTTTCCGTAAGTATACCGTGGTGAATGACGAGAAGATAGCTTCGCAGGCTTATTATAATAATGTATCGCTGACGGAGTATGAGATGCCGGACGGAATTAAGGAAATCGGGGACTTTTCCTTTGCCCGGTCGGGACTTACGTCCGTTGAAATACCGTCCGGTGTAACATCCATCGGCTACGGTGCTTTTTACCATTGTGACAATTTGGCGCAGGTAAAGATACCTTCCAGTGTGACGAAGATAGAGCCGTCAGCGTTTGATTCCACCAAGTGGATGGAGGAGCGGCTTAGGGACAGACAGAATCCTTTTACCATTGTCGGGGACGGGATTTTAATTGCCTATGCGGGAATGAATACGAATGTGCAAATACCGGAGGGCGTAAAGCAGATCGGTGCGGAGGTTTTTAAGGATAATACGCGTATTACTTCCGTGAAGCTGCCGGAGAGCCTGACGGTAATCGGCGAGGATGCTTTCGCCGGATGCAGCGGGTTAACCAGTGTGTCCATGGGAAGCGGTATCCGGGAAATCCGGGACCGGGCGTTTGAGGGCTGTCCAATCAGTACGGTGAAAATACCGGCTTCGGTGCAGGTGATTGGTTTGAAGGCGTTTGACATAACGGAGGCGGATAAAGAGGACGGTACGCGGGTAGCGGTATTTTTGGGAAAGGATTTGCCGAAAGTATCATATGAGAAGACGGCGACCAGGCTTGCCAACGGGGATTTTAGGGATGCGGTTTTAAAAGGTGTGGATATTGCGGTTGTGGACAGCCACGTAACGGCTTCCGATATCGCGGGCAGTGTGCTCAGTTATGATTTGGGCGGTTTTAAGGGTATGATTTGCAGCGTGGAGCAGGCGGCGGAGGGGGATACGCCGGGACGGCTGCGGCTGAAATATTACAGTATGCCGGAATCGGAAGTGAATTCGTGGACGGCGCCGCCGCAGGTTATCGTATACGGGAAACCTTATGAGGTGTATGTGGCGGAGGAGCCGGAGATTCTTTGGGGAAACGGTGCCGGAACGGCTATGTCCGGAAGCGGTGAAGAAGGGCAGGAAGGCAGTGTCAGGGTGGAGCTTCGCAGTTCCACGTTACCTTCTTCCCCTGCGGCAACGGCGGAAATCGCGGGTGATAACGGGAATTATATTCTGCGTATCGCGGACAGTACGGTATCCGGCAGTGACATTACCGCCGCTTTCCGGAGGGCTTCCGGCGGCAGTTCCATGAAAAGTATGCAGCTTTATGATATTTCGCTGTATGAAGCGGAGCGCAGGATTCCCATAAGCAGGCTGGGGAAACAGACTATGACGGTTACGCTTCCGAAGCCCATGGGCGTTTTGGAGGAGAACCTGAAAGTGTTCTGTTTGGATGAGGACGGTCAGTTGGAGCAGGTGGAATCCCGTGTGGTGAAGGTGAACGGACAGGTGTGCGTGCAGTTCCAGGCGGGGTTGTCTTCGGTATACGGAGTTTATAACTGAATATGGGGTAGTCCTGTAAAGGAACCATTTTCTGCTCCCGGCATAATTTAATTAAAAAGCCGGGAGCGTTTTATGTATCGGGTCAGACAGCAGGTCGGGTGTACGGATGACATTATGGATTCCTGCAGGGGTAGAAATTACGGGGAGGAAGATGCCGTCAGGGTGGCGGTGCTGGATACGGGAATCGGCCCCCATCCGGATTTTGAGGGTCGGATTGATGCATTCCGTGATTTCCTGCACGGCGGAAAGAGAATCTATGATGACAGCGGTCATGGGACCCATGTTTCGGGTTGTATTGCGGGCAGTGGGAAGGCATCGGGCGGCATGTATAAAGGCATCTGTCCTTATGCCCATTTAATCGTGGGAAAGGTACTCGACAAAAACGGCGACGGCAACATGGAGGATATGCGGCGCGGAATCGGGTGGGTATTGGAGAACCGGGAAAAATACCGAATCCGCGTTTTAAATATTTCCATCGGAATCGGGCATATTGAAAACGAGGAAAAGATGCAGGAATTGCTGCGGGCAGTGGATGAGGCGTGGGATGCGGGGATTGTGGTGGTCTGCGCGGCGGGCAACATGGGACCGGACCCGATGACGATTTCCCCGCTCGGCTCCAGTAAGAAAGTGATTACCGTTGGCTGTCACGACGGCGGATATTTTACGGGGAAACATTCCCTGTGCGAAGACTATTCGGGGCGCGGGCCTTCCCCCTATGCGGTGAAAAAGCCGGATGTGGTAGCGCCGGGAACGGATATCGTTTCCTGTAATGTGTCATACCGGGCATCTTTCCGTGGATATAAAAACGCATATACGAAAAAAAGCGGCACTTCCATGGCAACCCCTATTGTGTCGGGGGCGGCAGCGCTGCTTTTGCAGAAATACCCGGAGCTTTCCAACGAACAGGTCAAGCGTAAGATTAATTACAGCGCCACGGATATGCATGAGCCGTGGACGAAGCAGGGGTGGGGGATGATAAATATTGGCAGGCTGATCCAAATTGTGTATTGACACAAATCGTATGATTGTATACAATTATACGTGACAAAAGATACACAGGAGGATGCCGCATACGGCGGCAGAGGGAGGCAGCCATGAGAGAGAACAATACGTTTGAGAACCGTCCGGTGACGATGAACGGGAAGAACAATTTGCTGGAAATAGAGGAACATATGTATATTTTGGATGATGTGGAGAAGCCAAATGTATTCCGCAATATGTTTCCCTATTCCGAAGTACCGAAGATTCCGTTCAACGACAGGATTGTGCCCCATAACATGCCAAAGGAAATATGGATTACGGATACGACGTTCCGGGACGGACAGCAGTCCAGGGCGCCGTATACGACGGAACAGATTGTGGCAATCTACGATTATTTGCACAGGCTGGGGGGACCAAACGGGATGATCCGCGCCAGCGAATTTTTCCTGTACAGTAAGAAGGACAGGGACGCGGTTTACAAATGCATGGAACGCGGGTATGAGTTTCCCGAAGTGACCAGTTGGATCCGGGCGAGTAAGGAGGATTTTAAACTTGTAAAGGAAATCGGGATGAAAGAGACGGGGATTTTGGTGAGCTGTTCGGACTACCACATCTTCCTGAAACTGAAGATGACGAGGCGGCAGGCGATGGAACATTACTTAAGCGTCATCCGTGACTGCCTGGAGGAAGGCATTAGTCCCAGGTGCCATTTGGAGGATATTACGAGGGCGGATATTTACGGGTATGTGGTACCGTTTTGCCTGGAACTGATGCGGCTGATGGAGGAGTACCGAATCCCCATTAAAGTACGTGCCTGCGATACGATGGGATACGGCGTGAATTATCCGGGGGCGGTAATCCCAAGGAGCGTGCAGGGGATTATATATGCAATCCATACCCATGCCGGTGTGCCGCACTCTTTGATTGAGTGGCATGGGCATAATGATTTTTATAAGGCGGTGTCCAATTCCACTACGGCATGGCTGTACGGCTGTTCCGGCGTTAATACTTCCCTGTTCGGAATCGGGGAGAGGACCGGGAATACACCGTTGGAAGCGATGGTATTTGAATATGCGCAGCTTAAGGGCAGCTTAAACGGGATGGATACCACGGTGATTACGGAACTTGCGGAATATTATGAGAAAGAAATCGGGTATCAGATTCCGCCGAGGACTCCTTTCGTGGGAAAGAATTTTAACGTGACGCGGGCAGGTATCCATGCGGACGGGCTTTTGAAAAACGAGGAAATTTACAATATTTTCGATACCGAGAAGTTCTTAAACCGTCCGGTACTCTGCGCGGTGAGCAATACTTCCGGCCTGGCGGGTATCGCCCATTGGATGAACACGTATTATGGGTTAAAAGGGGACGGGCAGTTGGATAAGAACGCGCCGCTGGTACAGGAAGTAAAGAAGTGGGTGGACGCGGAATACGCATCGGGAAGGGTAACGGTGCTGACGGACGAGGAGCTTGTGGAGGAAATCGGAAGGGTATGTGAAAGACTGGGAGTGGAATATGGCAAGTTCAAATTATGACGTAAAGCAGGAAGTGAATGATAAGTATTCCCTGCGGGGAAGGGTGTTTTGCAAGATCAGGGAGGATATTCTAAGCGGTAAATACAGGGAACATGAGGAACTGCGGGAGGTGGCGATCGGAGAGGAACTGGGCGTCAGCCGTACTCCCGTGCGGGAGGCGTTCCGGCAGTTGGAGCTGGAAGGATTGATTCAGATCGTGCCGAATAAGGGTGCTTACGTGACGGGCATTACGGCAAAGGATGTGGAGGACATCTATATGATCCGTTCCCTGTTGGAAGGGCTTTGCGCCAAGTGGGCAACCGACCATATTACGGAGGAACAGTTGGAGGAATTGGAGGAAAATGTGTACCTTGCCGACTTTCATGCTAAAAAGGGGCATTTGGACCAAATGGCGGAGTTGGATAACCGCTTCCATCAGATTCTTTACGAGTCCTGCAACAGTAAACAGTTGGCGCGTCTTTTGGAGGATTTCCATGAATATGTGCTGCGGGTAAGGCGTAAGACCCTTGCCAACGGGGGCAGGGGAAAAGTGTCCAACGACGAACACCGCCAGATTATGGAAGCGATAAAGGAAAAGGACAAGGACCGGGCGGAAGCGCTTGCCAACCGGCACATCATCAATGCTTATGACAATATGGTGAAAAACGGACTGTATGAAATTTACGGCAAGGAATGAGTATCGCTCCGTAACTATGAAGCCGGAGGCTGAATAGTTACACAGTGACCGGAAAAGATGTTCCAAGGGCTGGTTTTATGCATACGGAAGTAGTAAAATAAAAAGGAATCGGGAAAAGAAAACATAAAAGAACAAAAAAGAAGACCAAAAAAAGAAGAAGGAGAAAGTATTGCATGGAAAAGATTAAAATGACGACTCCCCTTGTGGAGATGGACGGGGACGAAATGACGAGGATTCTTTGGCAGATGATCAAGGAAGAATTGCTGCTTCCTTTTATCGACTTAAAAACGGAATATTATGACCTTGGTTTGGAACACCGCAATGAAACCGACGACCAGGTGACGGTGGAATCCGCGGAGGCAACGAAAAAATACGGCGTTGCCGTAAAGTGTGCGACCATTACGCCCAATGCGGCACGTATGACGGAATATCATTTAAAGGAAATGTGGAAAAGTCCCAACGGGACCATCCGCGCCATTTTGGACGGAACCGTGTTCCGTGCGCCCATTAAGGTGAAGGGCATTGATCCCTGCGTCAAAAACTGGGAGAAACCCATTACCATCGCCCGTCATGCTTACGGGGATATTTACAAGAACGTGGAAATCAAGGTTCCGGGGGAGGGAAAGGCGGAGCTGGTTTACACGGCAAAGGACGGTACGGTAGTGCGGGAGACAATCCATGAGTTCCAAGGCGCCGGTATCCTGCAGGGAGTACATAACACGGACGCTTCCATCCGCAGTTTTGCGAAGGCATGTTTTAATTATGCGCTGGATACGAAGCAGTCGCTTTGGTTTGGGGCAAAGGATACGATTTCCAAGAAATACGACCATAATTTCAAGGATATTTTCCAGGAAGTGTACGATACGGAGTATAAGGAAAAATTCGAGGCGGCGGGAATCGAGTATTTTTACAGTTTAATCGATGATATTGTGGCGCGCGTCATGAAGGCGAAAGGCGGGTTTATTTGGGCATGCAAGAATTATGACGGGGATGTGATGAGCGATATGGTTTCTTCCGCGTTCGGCTCCCTTGCCATGATGACTTCCGTATTGGTATCGCCAACGGGTGTGTATGAATATGAGGCGGCGCACGGAACGGTGCAGCGGCATTACTATAAACATTTGAAGGGGGAGGAGACGTCCACCAATTCCGTGGCGACGATTTTTGCATGGACGGGCGCGCTGCGTAAGCGGGGGGAACTGGACGGCATCCGTGAATTGGCGGAATTTGCGGATAAGCTGGAAAAAGCCACGCTGGATACCATCGAATCCGGCAGGATGACGAAGGATTTGGCGTTGATTACTTCGCTGGAAAACGTGACCGTGTTAAACAGCGGGGACTTTATAAAGGAAATCCGCAGGACTTTGGAAATGGGAGTTTCCTGATGGGCGGACGC
>CANTGP010000122.1 GCA_947653315.1 uncultured Lachnospiraceae bacterium | reverse complement strand
ATGTAAAAGGGAGGAATTATAATGAAAACGATCATTTGGGGGAATTATAAAGGTGGTGTAGGAAAGACAACAAGTGTATATCAGGTGGCAACTTATTTTGCAAAGAATGGGAAAAAAGTTTTGTTGGTAGATTTGGATCCGCAATGTTCCCTTAGCAATATTTGTTGTGGTGATAGTTTGGCGCTGAGCGATTATAAGGCGGATTCTGTTTTAAATTATGTGATAGAGCTTTATATGAGATATATTAATTCCAAAAAGGATATTGATTTCGAGCTTTTATATGGTAAAAAATTGACTGTATTAGGCAAAGAAAATTGGGAGAAATTGTGTGTAGGCATAAATAAAAAGGAATATGGTAATCATTTATTTTTTATTCCATCCAGTATTAGCTTTGAAAATTGCAGGTTGAATGAGTTAGCCCAAAGGATGGAAAAAAATGTGAATAATATTTTCTTGATTCATTTGCTTGTGTCAGATATTAGGGAGCTTGATTATGATTATTTGTTTATTGATTGCCCTCCAACCAGTAATATCCTGATTCAGAGCGCTTTTTTGGAATCTGATTTTTATATAGTTCCTACAATTATTGATGAAATAAGCACCAAAGGTGTTGCGGATTATATTTCGGAAATTGAGAAGACATATATGAAATATATTATGCATGAGAGCATTGGGGGAATTTTGGTTAATAAGGTATTTGGACAAAAAACAAGATTGATTGGTGTATTTGAAACGCTGTATAAACAACGGAGGGGAAATGCGGATAATAGTTCACAAATAGTTAGCTTAGACAGTAATATTAATAAAATAACAGGTGTTAAGTCTGTTGTGTCAATGGAAAAATACAAGAAATTCAGAAGCGGTAAAACGGGAGACGGATCCAGCATATATAATATATTTGGTGAATACATAGGGCACAGGGATAATCGCTCAGGGGGTGAAAGTATTCCCCAAAATACGGATCACGGAATACAAACGCCATCTTATGAGACAATATCTAATGCCGTATTGGAAATTTTGGAGGATCAAAAATGAACAGTTACCATGAAAAAATAAAAGGTGATTTACTGGATTTATATGAAGGATTATATTTTATGGGACAAAATGATAAGGCGGCATTTTTTTTGAATGCAGAGATTCTCAGTAAAATAAAATATAAACCGGAAGAAGTAAAAAAAGTGCTTAATTTTGAAGATAATATAACCTTAAAAAAGAAGCAGAGTATTTCTTCGGATATATTGGCTGTTCAAACACGCGATCAGGCATTGGAATATTTTAAGGGGAACTTAGAATGCATTTTTGGCTCCGATATTGTGGAAGCAGAGAAAAATATAATATTGAAAAAAATATCCGTGGAGGAATTAAGGCATTTGTATCAAATGATATTTGGAATTTCCTTGCCCAAGAAATGCAAAAAAATGGATGTTTTATATAAAATTAAGGATTTTTGCGAGAATGAAAAAAGAACGGATGATTTAATAAAAAATCTTTATTGATTTAATGGAAACGGGGGAATGTCATTCCCCCGTTTCCAGTTCTTCCCACCGTTCCATCAGTTGTTCCAGTTCGGCGGCGATTTGTTCTTTTTCTTTGGATAGTTCCTGTAATTTTGCAACGTTCGTGCAGATTTCCGGTAATGCCATCTGTTTATCGATTTCCCCGTCCCTTTGTTCCAGGACGCCAATCCGTTCTTCCGTCCGCTTCAGGTCGTTTTCCCGTTTGCGTTGTTTCGCCTGCAGTTCTTTTTGCTCTTTCCAGTTCCGTTTGGTTTCCGATTCCTTTTCCGCCGTATGGGAGGATTTGACGGAAGCGGTTTCCTTGGAAGCGGAAAGCGCTGTATTTTCCGCAATCTGCTGTTTCTTTTCCAGGTAATAATCATAATTGCCGAGGTAATTGGTCAGGGTGCTGCCTGATAATTCCAAAATGCGGCCGGCAGTCCGGTTGATGAAATAACGGTCATGGGAGACATAGAGGACCGTTCCGGTATAGTTGTTTAAGGCATCTTCCAGGATTTCCTTGGAAGCGATGTCCAAATGGTTGGTCGGCTCGTCGAGAATCAGGAAGTTGGATTCCGAAAGCATGAGTTTTGCTAAGGATACCCGCCCCCGCTCGCCGCCGCTAAGGTCCCCAATCCTTAGGAATACATCGTCGCCGGTGAAAAGGAAAGCGGCGAGGATATTACGGATTTCGGTATTGCTCATGGCGGGATATTCGTCGGAAATTTCTTCAAATAACGTTTTTTCCATATGCAGTACGTGGTGTTCCTGGTCGTAGTAGCCGATTTGTACGTTTGCGCCGAGACGGAGGGTACCGCCGTCGGCAGGAACCAGTCGGTTGATGATTTTTAAAATCGTGGTCTTGCCGGTTCCGTTATCGCCGATGATTGCCACATGCTCCCCCTTTTTGATGTCAAATCCGATATCCCGGAACAGTTCCAGGGGACCGAAGGATTTGGACAGGTTTTCCACATGCAGCACATCGTTTCCGCTTTCGCACTTCGGTTCCAGTGTGATGTGCATATCGGTACGCGCCTGCGTGGGTTTTTCCAGCCGTTCGACCTTGTCCAGCATTTTTTCACGGCTCTCGGCGCGTTTGATGGATTTTTCCCGGTTAAAGGATTTGAGCTTGGCAATGACTTCTTCCTGATGTCTGATTTCCTGCTGTTGGTTTAAGTATGCCTTTAACCTTGCGGCGCGCAGTTGTTCTTTCTTTACCGCATAATCGCTGTAATTTCCGGTAAAAACGGAAGCCTTTGTTTGGTCGATTTCGATGACCTTATTGGCGATGCGGTCCAAAAAATAGCGGTCATGGGAAACGATAACCACGGCGCCTTTATAATTCATCAGATAGGTTTCCAGCCATGCAATGGAGGACATATCCAAATGGTTGGTAGGCTCATCCAGCATAATCAGGTCCGGTTTCTGCAGCAGCAGCTTACCGAGGGCAACGCGGGTTTTCTGTCCCCCGGACAGCGTGGACACCGGTTTATCAAATTCATCTTCGGTAAATCCAAGCCCTTTTAACACCCCCACAAGCTCACTGCGGTAAGAATATCCGCCGCCGGATTCAAAGCGGTGGGTAAGCTGGGCATACAAATCCATGAGCCGGTCCAACTCCGCATCCCGCGCCGTTTTCATTTGCAGCTCCGTATCCCGGATTCGTTTTTCCAAATCGATGAAATCCTGCTTTACCGTCAACAGCTCCCCGTAAATACTGTTTTCCGTATCCACCGACTGGTGCTGTGCCAGATAACCGAAGGATTTATCCCTGGAAACCGTCACAATCCCTTCATCCGCCGCCGTCTCTCCCACAATAATCCGCAGTAAAGTAGTTTTTCCCGCCCCGTTAATGCCTACAATGGCCGCCTTATCATAATCCTCAATATGAAACGACACATTCCGCAGCACATGTTTCTCACTAAACGCCTTACAAATATTCTGACACGACAAAATCACGTGAAATCCCTCCCTGTGCAAAATCCTACCTTCCTATTTTAACGGCGATAAAACCTGCTGTCAATTCATTGACATTATTTTCCCGTCCCTATATAATGGATATATTGGGGAATTGTTTAGAAACAGGGGGAAGCACCGTGGAAGAAAAAGAAATTTCGCAGGCGGTTATTGGCCGTTTACCCCGTTATTTCCGCTATTTGGGGGAACTAAAGGACCAGGGTATCGAGAGGGTGTCCTCACAGGAACTTAGTGACATCATGAAAGTGACCGCATCGCAGATCAGACAGGACTTTAACAATTTTGGCGGCTTTGGGCAGCAGGGGTATGGCTATAACGTGGAATACCTGTTTCAGGAAATCGGGAAAATACTTGGTTTGGACAAGAGCCATAACCTGATTATTATTGGGGCAGGCAATTTGGGACAGGCACTTGCCAATTACGGGAATTTTGAGCGCAGGGGCTTTCTTTTCATGGGGATTTTTGATAAGAACCCTTTGCTGTACGGACGTAAAATCAGGGACCGGGAAGTGCAGCCCATGGAAGATATGGAAGCATACGTGAAATCCAACCACATCGATATTGCCGTGCTGACCATCCCGAAAACGGAAGCCGAAGCGGTGGCGCAGCGGTTGGTGTGCTGCGGCATTAAGGGAATTTGGAATTTTGCCCATGTGGATTTGAACGTGCCGGAGGAGGTTCAGGTGGAAAATGTCCATCTTTCCGACAGTCTGATGAAATTATCCTATAATATCAGCAGATTCCAAAAGAACCGGTAGGCGTTAAAAAACAAGGGGAAAACGGAAAAGACAGAAAAAATCAAGGGCGGGGTGAGGACATGGCAAAGTCAGAAGACAGTTTCCGGCAGGCGTTGTCCGGGAAGAAAATTCCGGTACTGACGCTGGATAATAAGTGGCATCAGTTGTTTACGCAGGCGGAGACGGAAATACCGGCGGATGTGCGGCGCGGGGAGGAAAAGCTGAACGATCTGTTGAAGCGGCAGGGTAAGCTGACAACGGAATCCAAGGAAATACGGAAACTGAAAAAGAAACTGATGGAGGAAATCATGGAGATCGCCGATGCGGCAGGCGGGAACCCGGATCCGAAGTCGGAAAAGAAAATGGAGGAGAAGCAACGTCTGATTAACGAATGCAACCAAAAGCTGGAGGATTATGCGGATGAGCTGAAATTCCTTCCGGCAGAAATCGATAAGGTCAATTACCGGCTGATGCTTACCACCATGGATATTTGCTACCGGAGGATTTTGGAGAATACGAGGGATATTGACGTCATTAATGATTGGGTGAAGAACGTCCGCATAGAAATCAAAAAGAACCTGGTGCGCAAAGACGAGCGGGAGAAATCCAATTTTGACCTGTATTCTTATATGCATGACATTTTCGGCGCGGAAGTCATAGAAATCTTTGACATGAAATATAATCCGGAAGAATGGAAGAAGGCGCGGGAAGCAAAGCTGGCGAAAAAAGCGGCGGCAGGAAATCCCGGTGCGAAAAAAGGATAAGGGCTGCTTGGCCCGTTGCCCGCGGAAATAAAAATAAGGTAGGAAAATGCGCCGGGACGGTTTGGTTTGGCGCATTTTTCCTGCGCGGGAAGACGGTTTTTTTGGGAAGCGGGCGCTGTTTTTTTAGTTTGCGGGAAATGTTTGGAGGTTTTACGGTGACGGATATCAGGGAAAAGGAAAAAGGACAGGTGTGGAAACGGTATTTGCTCTCCGCCGCGGAAATGAAACGGTATGACAGGAATACGTCGGAGTATTTCGGCGTGCCGCCCATGGTGCTGATGGAGCGTGCGGCGCTGGCGGCAGCGGAGGAGATACAGGTAAGGTGCGGGCCAAAAGGGCGGGTGCTGGTGGCGGCAGGCTGCGGCAACAACGGCGGCGACGGTATCGCCGTCGGGCGTCTTTTACTGCTTGCAGGCTATGACGTGGATGTCTGGCTGGTGGGGGAGCGGGAAAAATGCAGCGGGGAGACAAGGCGCCAACTGGAAATCATCGAAAAATATGGGTGTCCGGTGCAAAGCAAAATCGGAAACGGGGAATATGATATTATTGTGGATGCCTTATTCGGTATCGGCTTATCCAGGAACCTGGAAGGAATTTATGCGCGGGCGGCGGAGGAAATCAACCGTTCGGACGCTTTTGTATGTGCCGTGGATCTTCCGTCGGGAATCCATACGGATACGGGGGAAATTATGGGGACGGCGGTCCGGGCTGACCTGACCGTGACCTTTGCCTTTTGGAAGCTGGGGCATGTGTTATATCCGGGCTGCCGGTATGCAAGGGAAGTGGTATGCAGGCAGATCGGGATTACGAAGGAGAGTTTTTTGGGGAAAGAACCGGGGGTTTATACTTATTGCGGGAATGCCCGTCTGCTGCTGCCGGACAGGGACGCGGCGGGGAACAAGGGAACGTTCGGGAAAGTATTGGTGATTGCCGGAAGTCTTAACATGAGCGGCGCCTGTGAGCTTTGCGCAAAGAGTGCATACCGGACGGGGGCGGGAATGGTGAAGGTGGTGACGCCGGAGGAAAACCGCCTGATTCTCCAACAGAAGGTGCCGGAAGCGCTGCTTTTGACCTACCGTGTCCATACGCCGGAGGCGGCGGACGGATCGTTGCCGGAGCGGCAGACGTTTGGCCAAAACCGGGAGGAGCCGGGGGAACGGTTCCGGCAGGAATTTTGGGAAAAGATGCGAGAGGCATTGGCATGGGCGGACGTTATTGTCATCGGTCCCGGTCTCGGACAGGGGGAGGAAGCCGGGCGGCTTCTTACCTGGGCGCTGACGGAAACGGGGAAGCCCATCGTCATCGATGCGGACGGTATTAACCTGCTGGCGCGGGATAAGGCGTTGCAGAGGTATTTGGAAGAACATGCGGGGGACGGCAGGCAGATAGTCATGACGCCCCATGCGGGGGAATTTGCAAGGCTTTACGGGTGCGGCGTGGAAGAAGGAAAGAAGGGGATTCTGCATAAGGCAAAAGAACTGGCGGACCGGTACGGCTGCACCGTGGCGGCGAAGGATGCGAGAACCGTGGTGGCATCCTGCCGTAAAAGGGAGCGGTATTTGAATACCAGCGGCAATGACGGTATGGCGACTGCCGGAATGGGCGATGTGCTGGCAGGGATTACCGGCGGGCTGATGGCGCAGGGAATGACGGCAGGGGAAGCCGCCGAAGCGGGCGTTTACCTGCACGGCCATGCCGGTGATCTGGCCGCTTTGGAGACCGGACGCCACGGGCTGATGGCGGGGGATGTGGTCCGCAGGCTGGGAAAACGGGCGGAGGAAGGGGAAGAAAACGATGGATAGGGAAGAAATGGGCAGCCTTACTTCGGAAAACGGGAAATACGGCAGGGCATACGCGTCGGTGGATTTGGATGCCATACGTTTTAACATGGAAAGCATGAAAAGCAACCTTTCGCCGGAAACAAAAATCATGCCGGTCATTAAGACGGACGGTTACGGCCACGGGGCGCTTCCCATTGCCAAAGAACTGGAACCCATGGAAGTAACGGCAGGATTTGCCGTGGCATCGGCGGAAGAAGCGCTGATGCTGCGGAGCGGCGGAATCCGTAAGCCGGTGCTGGTACTTGGCTATGCGTTTCCGTATTTTTATGAAGATATGGTAAAGGAAGATATCCGGCAGGCGGTGTTCCGTCCCGATACGTTGGAGCAGCTTTCCGCCTGTGCGGGGCGGCTTGGCAGGACGGCGTATGTTCACGTAAAGGTGGATACGGGAATGTCCCGCATCGGTATTTCACCTGACAGAGAAGGGCTTGCTTTCGTAAAAAAAGTGCTGGGGACACCGGGGCTTGTTTTGGAAGGGATGTTCACCCATTTTGCAAGGGCGGACGAAAAGGATAAGACGTCGGCCAAGTGCCAGCTTCGCACGTTTTGCCGGTTCTTACGCATGGTGGAGGAGGAAACCGAGTACCGCATTCCGGTCCGGCACTGTTCCAACAGTGCCGGAATCCTGGAGATGGGGGAAGCAAACATGGATATGGTGCGGGCAGGAATTACCCTTTACGGACTTTGGCCTTCCCCTGAGGTGGCAAGGGATACCGTTCCCTTAAAACCCGCTATGGAAATCAGGAGCCGGATTGTGTTCTTAAAAGAAATCGGCGCGGGAACCCCGGTCAGTTACGGGGGGACTTTTGTTGCAAAGAGGCCGGTGCGGGTGGCGACGGTTCCCGTTGGATACGGGGACGGGTATCCGAGGGGTCTTTCGGGAAAGGGATACGTGCTGGTGCACGGGAAGAAGGCGCCGATCCTTGGCAGGGTGTGCATGGACCAGTTTATGGTGGACGTGACGGAGATTCCGGAAGCGGCGGAGGGGGATGCGGTTACGCTGGCAGGCAGGGACGGGGAACTGCGGATTACCCTGGAGGAGTTAGGGGAACTGTCCGGACGGTTTAACTACGAGCTTGCCTGCTGCATCGGAAAAAGGATACCGAGAATTTACCTGAAGGCGGGGAAAGTGGCCGGAACGAAAGATTATTTTCATGATTTCGGATAAAAATCCGGAGAAAAATCAGGATAAAATTGAATACCTTCGGATAAACGGGCAATAATTTAGCCATAAAAGTTTATAATGAAGGGTGAGAAAAATGAAACGTGGAGATGTATACTATGCGGATTTAAGACCGGTCATCGGTTCGGAACAGGGCGGTGTCAGGCCGGTATTGATCATACAGAACGATGTGGGGAATAAACACAGCCCAACGGTCATTTGTGCGGCGATTACGTCAAAATTAAATAAGGCAAAACTGCCGACCCATATTGAACTGGATGCGGCAGTCGGTGCAGGT
>CANTGP010000121.1 GCA_947653315.1 uncultured Lachnospiraceae bacterium | reverse complement strand
TTCCGTAACCGCTGTCGCCCATATAACCGAGTAACTGTCCGGCCTTTACCTTACCGCCCAGGGAAATACCGCATAAATGAATTTGCCCGTTCATTTCATTGCAATATTCCGTGAAAGACGAATATATGTTAAAATACGTTGCCTCTTTTCCGTTAAGAATGGAAGACAAATCAGGACACAAAATCCCATTCCTGTCTTTCATATATTTCATTGTTTCTTCCCAGCTTGCCGCTTTATGCCCCAAACCGTGTATGAAAATTTTTTCCATCCGAAACCTCCTCTTAGAACGAATTATATTCTATCGCATCAAGGTTATCTTTTCAATCAGAAATTTGCTTATTTTTCAGTATCATAAAAAGGGGAAAGAAATCGACAGCACCAATAAGGAATTCGATGGGGAAAAAACGCGGGAAGCCGCTAAATATGCGGCTTCCCGACAAAAGTAAACAACCCCGCTGAAAGCAACGGGGCATCAATCTTCCAGCGCAGCAGATAAAAGAGCGGGTGATGGGAATCGAATTCCCACCCCATTCAAAAAATTCAGAGAAATGGAGGCTTTTGGCACCTCATCACCCTCATCGTACCAACAGACACTAACTTAGCACGAATTATTATCCCTTTAAAACATTCCTGTCCTTACATATGCGGATTTGAACTGCTCTCGTAAAATCTGGGCTTAAAACAGGTTTTTCCACAATCATTACACTTTCTGTAGCTTTCTTTCTTCCATTTCTTTTAAAAAGGCTCTCCCACCTTCATTATAGAAATTGATTCTTTCCTGTGTTGTCATATCTTTCGTGAGTTCATAGTGATATTCCCTAATCTTATGAATATCTTCAATGGTAAAATCAGGGCTGATAATTGGTTTTGTAATCATAATTATTCCTCACTTTCCAATAGCACAGAAGGATTCCATATCTCAATCATCTTATATCCTTCCAGATTTGTAATTGCCCTTACCCCTCTAATAGTCTTTACATTTACAATATGCTTAAAATTCCATGAAATAATGCAATCACATTCGTTTATAACTGCTGCTCCTATGTGTTGGCAATCGTCAAAACTTTTTTGTGTCAGTATCCCCATGTCAATAATTTTATTTGCTACGTTTGTTATATCTTCTGTAATATCAAGTGTTGTAAACTGTATTTCATTCAAGCTGTCAATAAGCTGTGTTTTTTTCGGCTCTGAACATTTCTCTATCTCTCTTAATGTCACTGTAGACAGATAAACTTCATACTTCCCATTCTTAAACATTTCCCATAGCTGCCTTGTATCCGCCATCTTTTCAGGTACATCCTCTTGTAACAAGTGACTGATGACCGATGTATCTAAGTATACCTTTAATCTCCGCATAAAATATCACTCCTTAAATCTGGTTTTATATGCCAGCTTTGGATTAAATCATCTTTATATAATTTTATTATACCCCAGTAGAAATTTTATAGCAAATAAAACTTCTTTTCAATTTTTTTCGTACCCCAGGATAAATGGCGTAAAAACGCACTTTTATAACATTTGATTAAAAAAAAAGATTGCTTTTAACAGTGCCGGGCTCCAGATACTTTTCCTGCTCGAGACTGGCCTGCGGATTGGGGAATGCTGCGGGCTAAAATGGTCTGACGTCAAGGGCAACCGTTTATACATACAGCGGCAGGCCGATAATAGCGGAGTGCGGAACTGGACAAAAACTGGCGGGAGCAGACGGGATATCCCCCTGACAACGAGGGCGCAGGACATCCTGCGGGAAGTATCGGATTTCAATGAAGCGCATGGCTATGGCCGCGAATGGATTTTCCAGAGCGATAATCCCGCCTACGACTACCGGCTCAATTACAATGCCGCCGACAGGAAACTGCGCAAACTGTGCGCACGGTTGAAAACGGTATCCAAGAGTCCGCATAAACTCCGTAAGACGTGCATATCCACGCTTCTCGACAACCCGGACGTGAATGACCGCACAGTCCAGCGGTTCGCGGGGCATAGCGATATCAGCACCACCTACCGTTTTTACAATTTCGAGAGGAAATCAAAGGAAGAACAGGCTCTGGCGATTGACGCGGCACTCTCGCTGTAGAACGTACCAGAACGTACCATCGGATTCGATGAGGAAAAAACGCGGGAAGCCGCTAAATATGCGGCTTCCCGTGCAAAAGAAAAAAGCGGGTGATGGGAATCGAACCCACGTATCTAGCTTGGAAGGCTAGTGTTCTACCATTGAACTACACCCGCATGTCACATCCATATACAAACCCGTTACTGCCAACAGTCAAAATACTATCACATATCCCCCCATAATGCAAGAACTTTTTTACATCCCCCCAATACTTTTTATCACAGCCCAGTCCGGACTGTCCCGTTCGCAGGCGGGGGGACAGGGCATCCCGTTCCTGGTTTTTGCGTCCGCCCAGTCCCGTCCGGCATCCAAAAAAACAGCTATCCCGCACTCATCGCCACCATCCGCTTCGTAATATACGCCTCCATCTCCTCCTTTGGAACCCCGAGCGCCAGCGACAATTCCGAATACAGGTTTTCTTCTGCCAAACGCAGGTACCTGTCATCCATCGCGGTAGTCTTCTTCCCCTGCGCCAGTCTCTCCTGCTTACGCAGGTACAGCGTCTTGATGATCTTAATCCAATCCCTGCATTCACAGCTTTTCATCGTTTCCTTATACATTTCTTCCCTGAGTTTATCATTACTTACCCACAGTTCTTCAATCCCCGGGATATCCTCAATCAATGCATCCGCTTCTTCTTTGGTCATAACCGCGCGCATCACGGTTTTTCCACTGTTTACCGGCGTAAATATTTTGCTTTCCTTACGGTGGATTGGACTTAGCAGATAATAAAGCCTGTCCTCCGGAACGTCCTTCATACTGATTGTCGTAATATCCTTCACTTCACATACGCCGGTATTGCCATACACAATAAAATCGCCTATCCCAAACATACCATCCCTTCTCTCCGCATCCGATACCCATAGGCAGGGTGATTTGCCAACAAGTTCCCTTATAAGATAGTTTATCCCAAAAAACCAGCTTTTGCTAATACTTTTTTTATTTTTTCCTATTTTTGTACGATTTTACCTATACGGGAGCGGAATTGTTTGTACAATTTACCCAAAAACCATTACCTGTCAGGCTGTTTGATGCCTTCTGCACCGCCATATCCCACACCGGTATACAATGCGCGCTGTGTATCGCCGTGAAGCGCCATTTTCCGTTTCCGGTCCCGTTTGACATATTCGTTATAGATGACGTCAATCATCAGGAGCAGCGGAAACTGCGGGGAAACCGTACTGCCCGTCTCCAGGTATTTGGAATAAGCCGTCAGCACGACTTCATCGCAGAACTCCCGGAAATAACTCCTGTCATGGGTAGTGATAAACACGGTTTTGGCTCCCCGGTTATGCGCCTCCTGGAGCAGATACAGTACCGGTTCGGTCTTCCCGCTGATGCTGAAACCAAAAACCAGACTATCCGTATCCATGAAAATTGCCTGCATTTTCATGTGGTCCGCATCCTGCAGGGAATCAATATCCACGCCGATGCGCATAAACCGGCTCTCCATCTCACTGACCGCCAAACCCGAACTGCCGATTCCGCATGCAATGACGCGCCTGCAGCCGTCCATGTACCGGACAATACGGGCAATTTGCGCCTCATCCATCAGGCAGCAGGTCCTATTCAACAAATCCTGGTAAGTATCCATGACCGTTTTGGTACTCAATGCCACATCCTCTCTACCGTCACGGAGGGATTCTTTATACCGGTAGAGAAATTCCCGGTACCCGTCAAACCCACACTTTTTGGCAAACCGGGAAATAGATGCCTCGGATACGAATATCCGGTTCGCAAGCTCTTTTATCGTGAAATCGCCGTCTTCCTTGTTTTTCATGAAGAAATCCGCAATGATCTTCTCGGACTGTGTCATATTGTCATATTTTGTTTCTATGACCGGAACAATCGACCTGTTATTTTCCGCCATTTTTCCTGTCCCTCCCCGGAAACTTCCTTATATATGTTATTGTCTGTCCTTAAAATGATAAAATGCCCCCAGCATTCCGGCTTCGTTGCGGTGCACCGCCGCCCGCAGTTTGGTCCGGGAAGCGACAACAGGATTCAAATAACGGTCAAGCGATGCACGGATTCTTGGGAGCAGATATTTTTCCTGCCGCATAATCCCCCCGCCCAGCACCACCGCTTCCGGGTTAAACAGGTAACAGATATCCGCAATGCCCAATCCTAACAAATCCGCCATTTCATCCACTGCCGCGACACAGATTCCGTCCCTTCCGGCAATTCCGTCAAATATTTTCCTGCCGTTCCACAGGGCGGCATCCTCCCTTTTCCGTTCCGCCACCTTGCGCACCAAAGCGGTTACGGAAGCGGTTTCCTCAAATGTCCTGCCGTCCGGCATGTGCAGATACCCAACGGAGCCCGCGGAATAACCGGCCCCGCGTAGCACCGCTCCGTCTGCCAGGAGACATCCCCCGATTCCGGTTCCCACGGTAAGGCATAAGGCAAGACGGCTACCCGCCGCCGCTCCTGACTTGTATTCCGCCATTCCCGCACAAAATACATCATTTTCCACTTCACAGGGAATATGAAAGGTTTCCTCCAGCCGTTTTTTTACTTCCATCCCTGCATAACCCGGAATATTGGAGTTGGCATACAGGATTTTCCCCTGCACGGAGTCCACCATTCCCGCCGTGGAAATACAGATTCCCGCAATGCCGCACCACATAAGACTCCCGATTATTTCCTCTACCTTTTCCATTAAGAAAAATCCGCCGCGTGCCGCCTCCGTGGGAGTACTGTCATGCCAAAGAAACACGCCGTCTTCCGAAAGCAGCCCGTACTTTATCTCGGTTCCGCCGATATCAACGCTGATATATGTTCCCATGTTACCCGCCGCTCCTTCTTCCAGTCAGCATGCACGGAGGGAACCCGGACTTCCCATGCCGCCCGGTTCCCTCTGCCGCATGCGGTTTAGCCGCAATATTCCGCAACTGCCTCCCTAATCATCCGTGCCGCTTCCCGTACTATGGGTTCATCTTCCGGTATCAGCGCCGGCAGCGGTTTCCGCACAGCACCAATATCCAGTTTTTCGTTGATTCGTAAAATTTCCTTGATTACGGCATATAAATTGCCGTGTGCTTCACACATCTTATATATTACACCATTTACCGCATTTTGGATATCCCTTGCCCGCTTTGTTTCACCCTTTTCCATCCATTCCTCCATCCGGAGGAACAATTCGGGCATCACGCCGTATGTCCCTCCGATTCCGCCGTCCGCGCCGGTTATACGTCCGCCGGTAAACTGCTCGTCCGGTCCGTTCATGACCACATGCCCTTCCCCTGCGGCAGCTTTAAACATTTGAATATCCAAAATTGCCATGGAAGAATTCTTCACACCGATTACCATGGGGTTTTCCAGCATGGTTTGGAACAAAGGCATGGTCAGCGCGGTTCCTGCAAGCTGGGGAATGTTATAAATAAGAAACGGCGTTGCCGGTGCGGCATCCGAAATATCATTCCAATACCGGGCAATCGCATGTTCCGGCAAATGAAAATAAATGGGGGGAATTGCCGCGATTGCATCCACGCCCAAATGTTCCGCGTGCTCTGCCAATTCCTGCGAATCCCTTGTATTGTTGCACGCCACATGCGCAATAACCGGAAGTTTCCCTTTTACTTGCGCCATGACATTCTCCAGCGTCTTTTTCCGCTCCTCCACACTATGATAAATACACTCACCGGAAGATCCGCCCACATAAAGACCCTGCACTCCCTTGCGGAGCAAATGCCCTGCAAATGTACGGGTTCTTTCCGCGCTGATTTCCCCGTCTTCCCCGTAACACGCATAAAATGCGGGGAAAATACCATGAAACTTCGATACGTCCATAATGATACCTCCTGCGTGAATCTCCTGTTTTGTTTCTTACCCTGCCAAAAATTCTTTGTTTTTTATATTGGCGACAAGTTCCCCGCCCAAAAACCTTTCCACATTGTCCCCCATGATAACCTGGGACCGGTAAGCGGACTCGTAAGATTCCGCGCCCATGTGGGAGGAAATGAATACGTTATCCATTGCCAAAAGCGCATGGCTGCCGTCAGGCGGTTCCACCGCCAATACGTCCAAACCTGCTGCCGCAATCCGTCCGCTCCGGAGCGCTTCTGCCAAATCCGCTTCATTGACCACATCCCCCCTGCAGGTATTTACCAAATAGGCTCCTTTTTTCATGAGGGAAAAGAGATTTCCTCCCACACTGCCTTTCGTCTCTCCCGTACTGGGGATGTGCAGGCTGACAATATCACTCCGCCGAAACAATTCCTCCGCGGACCGTGTCAGCGTTACGCCGTCCCCTGCCGGGATATTATGCACAAAAGGATCATAAGCAAGTATTTCCACGCGGAAACCGCCCAGCATCCTGGCAAGGTTCCTGGCAATCCTGCCATATCCCAACAGTCCCACGGTCTTTCCGTCCAGCTCCGTACCGCTTACCGCAGAATCCCACCTGCCGTTTTTCACCCCCGACACACAGGGTACAAACTTCCTTCCCGCATTCAAAATGTGCAGCAGCGCCACTTCCGCCACCGCCGCCGCATTGGCGCCCGGTATGTTGGCGACCGCAATGCCATGCCTGCCTGCCGCTTCCAAATCAATGTTGTCCAGCCCGGTGCCGTACTTTTGGATCAGACGCACTTTCCCCGCCACTGCGGAAAGCATTTCTTCATTCCATTCTTCCATGGCTGCAATCACCACATCCGCTTTCCGCGCTTTTTCCAAAACCGCTTCCGCATTTCCCGCAGGAACCGCTTCCGCATCCACCTCATATCCCGCTTCCCGGAATCTTTGGATCAAATAGGAAAGGTCCACCTTCCCGGAATCGAAATTCATCCATACTTTTACGCCCATTACCTTTTTCCTCCGCGCTTATTCGCCAACCTGATCCTTAAAATCGTCCAAATCACCCGCCACTTTTTTCACGGCATCTTCGGCAGAGGACGCACCTGCGGCAACCTGATGGAACATCTTCCCGACCGGGAATGTGAAATAATGCCTTGCCGCAGCCGCGCGCCCGCCAATGGTTTCCACGGGATATCCGTAATAACCGGTTGCGCTCCGCACATATTTCAGCACTTCGGCATTCACGGCATCCCCCGTCCATACCGGATTGTCTTCCGCATCCTGGAACATGGGCGCATAAATCGGCGCAATACCCGCCAAAAAACCGTCATACCATTCTTTTTCCACAAGATACCGGATGAGGTCGGAAGCCAGTTCCACATCCTTACACGTATTCATGATGCTGTAACCGACCGGATAACTCATGTACACATTGTTATCCGCACCCGCCGGAGGGGCAAGTAACACCGTGTTTTCCAAAAGTTCCGCATACTGGCTGTCGTTTTTCATGGCGTTATACAAAGTAGGCGCATTGAACACAATACCGGTGCGCCCCGCCAAATAGGAACTGTTATTGCCGCCCGCATCCCAGGTAACCGCATCGGGAGGGATCACCCCTGCGGCATACAGCCCCGCCCATCTGGATACGCATTTTTTCACCACTTCATTGTCAACCGTTATGTTTCCGCCCGCATCCAGCAGGTATCCGCCTTCGTTCCAGCAATACTGGCGGAGGGTATTTTCATCGTCGTCGTCATTTTCCCCGCAGCCCATGCCCAATCCGTAGAAATCGTTTGCCGGATCGCTGACGGCTTCCGCCGCCGCAAAGACTTCTTCCCATGTGGATGGCATTTCCGTAATTCCCGCCTCTGCCATTTTGTCTTTCCGCACAAACATCATGCAGGAAGAACTGTAATAAGGCACATAATAATGGATTCCCCCAATCTGCGTTCCTTCCAACGCGGACGGCAGATAGGGACGCGCCCCGTTGATTTCCGCCACCAAATCCGAAACATCCAGACAGGGAATATTCGGGTAATAGTTCAATACCTTCGTGGTACTGGATGAAATAATATCCGGCACGTTCCTTCCGGCTTCGATGGTTGCGTTGAGTTTTGTCATAATGTCCGTTGCCCCGATTAATTCCACATGGACCGTCACTCCCTTTTCCGTGCCATACTGTTTCAGCCTGGCTTCCACCGCCGCGTTTGCATCGTCGCTGAAAATCTTCTCCACCCAAACCGTAATCTCCTTACCGGAAGCCGTGTCCGCTCCCGTAATGCCGGCTGCATCCCCCGAAGAAACTTCATCCGGCGCTTTCTCCGGCTCTGCGTCCCGTACCGGTTCCCCGGACGTATTTGCCG
>CANTGP010000120.1 GCA_947653315.1 uncultured Lachnospiraceae bacterium | reverse complement strand
CGACATAAAATAATAAATTATAAAGTAATAGTGCACAAAAACCGCTCTTGACCTGACGTGCTTCCTATGGTAAGGTAATTTTAATCAAAACTTTACGAAACTTTAATGAAGTTTAGAAGGAGGCATATCAAAATGAAAAAGTTTTTAGTTGCATTATTATTGGCGGCGATGACAGTATCTACCGTAGGTTGTGGAAACAGCGGCGGCGCTGCAGCAGACAATGCCGCACCGGCAGAATCGGCTCCTGAAGCTCCGGCTTCCACGGAATCGAATACGGAGGCAGCCGGAGCAGGCACCGAGCAGGCGGCATCCGGTGAAGTACAGGATATCACATTGAAAGTATGGTGCCCTCAGAACCAGGTAGACTGCGGAATTATGGAACAGCAGCAGCAGGGTTTTGCGGCAGAACATCCCGAATACAACATTACATGGGTAACGGAAGTGGTTGGGGAAGACAAATGCCAGGAATCCGTACTGAAAGACGTAGGGGAAGCGGCGGACGTATTCATGTTTGCCAGCGATCAGCTTCCTTCCCTTGTGGAAGCGGGCGCGATTGCAAGGCTTGGCGGCAGTACGGAAGCCATGGTAAAGGAAACCATCGCGGAATCCGTTGTTGCAACGGCAATGGTGGAAGATGCGCTGTACGCAATTCCTTTTACGCACAATACTTTCTTTATGTTCTATGACAAGACCATCCTGGATGAGTCCGACATCGTTTCCTTAGAGAAGATTATGGCAAAGGAAACGGCAGACAATGTTTATAACTACTATTTTGAATCCGCAGGCGGATGGAAACTGGGATGCTATTATTACGGCGCAGGTTTGACCATCTTCGGACCTGACGGAAGCGATTTGGCGGCAGGCGTTGACTGGAACAACGAAAAAGGCGTGGCGGTAACGAACTACCTCATCGACCTTATCAACAACCCGAAATGTGCTTATGACGGTGAAATCTCCGTTTCCGAATTGGTAGGCGACCACAGGCTTGGCGCTTGGTTTGACGGTTCTTGGAACTATGACCTGTACAAAGAAGCATTGGGCGATGATTTAGGCATTGCAAAAATTCCTACTTTCAACCCGGACGGAACGGATTACCAGCTTTTGGGCTTCTATGGCTCCAAGTGCATCGGCGTAAATGCAAAATCCCAGAACATGGCAGCAGCAGTAGCGTTTGCCGCATACCTTGGAAATGAAGAAAACCAGCTTTTGCGTTATAAATTATCCGCACAGATTCCCGCAAACATGGCAGCAGGCGAAAGCGAAGAAGTAAAAGCGGATCCCCTTGCGGCAGTTATCGTACAGGAAGCAAACGAAGCGAGCGTGGCACAGCCTGCAAACTCCGTATTCAGTACCAGGTATTGGACTTATGCAAACACGATTCCTACAGAAATCAGGAGCAAGGAAATCACGAAAGACAACGTACAGGAAAAACTGGATACGTTTGTGGATGCAATGACGAAATAAAGGAAGGTTAGGGGGTTTTCGGATGGGAGTCTTTAAGAAAAAAGACCAGCCTGTATATGCCAGACCTGCAGATGCTTCTGTCTCACAGGCATTTAAAAACGGTAATATCATGACAAGGCTTTCCTTCTTTATCTTTGGCCTTGGAAATATTGTGAATAAGCAGATTGTCAGGGGACTAATCCTGCTGGCACTGGAAATCGGTTATTTTGCCTATCTGTTTTCCTTCGGTATCGGCGCTTTGGGTGACTTTGTCACCCTTGGTACCGTGGAGCAGGGGCAGGTATATAATGAAGCGCTTGGTATTTACGAATATACCGCAGGCGACGATTCCATGCTCTGCCTGTTGTACGGCGTTATTACGTTGGCGTTGACGGCGGCCGTTATCTTTGTGGCGTGTATGTCGGGAAAGAGCGCTTACTGCACACAGTTCCGCAAGGAAAAAGGGCTGGCTGTCCCGTCCTTTACGGATGATTTAAAGTCTTTAAAGGAAGAAAACCTCCATGCGTTCCTGTTGGCGTTTCCCATTATCGGAATTCTCTGCTTTACGGTGGTGCCGCTGATATTCATGATCCTGATTGCGTTTACCAGCTATGACCATGAGCACCAGCCGCCCGGAAACCTGTTTACCTGGGTAGGATTGGAGAATTTCCAAAAAATGTTTTCCGAAGGAAGCAAACTGGCGGCGACTTTCTGGCCGGTACTTTCCTGGACGCTGATATGGGCAGTTGTGGCAACCGTAAGCTGTTATATCCTCGGTTTGCTGCTGGCACTGTTAATTAACCGGAAGGGGACGAAGGCAAAAGGTTTTTGGCGGTTTATGTTTGTGCTGTCGGTGGCGGTACCGCAGTTTGTTACCCTGCTGAGCATGAGGACGATTTTCAATGCCAATGGTCCCGTGAACGTTATCCTGAGGGAAATCGGCGTGATCGGTATGACGGAATCCATTCCGTTCTTCACCAATCCGCTGTATGCAAAGATTACGATTATCTGTATTAATATTTGGATCGGCGTGCCGTTTACGATGCTGTCCACAACGGGTATCTTACAGAATATCCCGGCGGAACTGTATGAAGCGGCTAAAATTGACGGGGCGAGCGCACCTACGATTTTCCGTAAGATTACGCTTCCGTATATGCTGTTTGTCATGACGCCGAACCTGATTACATCCTTTACTGGAAATATTAACAACTTTAACGTTATATTCCTGTTGTCTGGCGGTGGTCCGGATTCCATGGATTACTACTACGCAGGAAAGACGGATTTGCTGGTTACCTGGCTGTACCGTCTGACAATTACACAAAAAGACTACAATTTGGGTGCGGTCATCGGTATTTTGGTGTTCGTCATCCTGGCAACCGTGTCACTGTTAACCTACCGGCGTACGGGATCTTATAAAGATGAGGGGGCGTTCCAATAATGAGGTCAAAAAGATTTATTACCAATACGATTTGCCATATTTTGCTTGCCATTCTCAGCGTTATTTGGGTATTGCCGATTTTCTACGTAGTGCTGACCTCATTCCGTGCGGAGAGCGGTTCTTACAAGAGTTATATATGGCCGAGGGGATTCACGCTGGATAACTACATCAACTTGTTTAAAGGAAGCAGCAGCCTGAATTTCCCTAAGTGGTTTATGAATACGTTGATCATTGCCATATTCAGTACGGTACTTTCCGCATTTTTCGTATTGTGCGTTTCCTACGTTATGAGCAGGCTCCGTTTTAAGATGCGTAAAACGTTCATGAACATTGCGTTGGTACTGGGTATGTTCCCCGGATTCATGTCCATGATTGCCGTTTATTATATCTTAAAGGGGCTTGGGCTTTTGGAGACCGGTGTGTTGAAACAGGTGGCGCTGGTTTTGGTATATTCCGGCGGCGCGGGACTTGGGTTTTACATGGCGAAGGGCTTCTTCGATACGATACCGAAGACCATCGATGAGGCGGCGTACATTGACGGGGCGACGAAGTGGGATACGTTTATCCGTATCACGATTCCCCTTTCCAAGCCGATTATCACATATACGTTAATCACGACGTTTATGGCGCCTTGGGTGGATTACATTTTTGCCAAGGTTATCATGGGAAATGAAACATCTTACTATACCATCGCCATCGGTCTTTGGACGATGCTGGAGCAGGAATTTGTGGAATACTATTATACGCAGTTCTATGCGGGATGTGTCATCATTTCCATACCGATTGCCATTTTGTTCCTGCTGACACAGAAGTGTTACGTGGAAGGGGTATCGGGAGCCGTAAAAGGTTAAATCCGGTTGGAATTACAAAAAAACGGAATAACGGAATAATTAAATAATGGAATAACGGAATAATAATATAAAAATAAAGAAAACAAAAAATGGAATAAAGAGAGAAAAAGGGCGGCTGCATATGGATATTCATTGTGTGGCTGCCTTTTTAAGACGGAGGGTTATGGACGGAAAGAAATTGTATAAGGAAGCATTGGAAAGCGGGGAAGCATCCCGGGCGGAACATTTGGAAAAAGAACAAGGGGAAACGGCGGGGGTTCGTCAGGGCTTTGCGTTCCGGTATGATGAGACGTTCCATTATGATGAAGGGGATTTGGGTGTCCGCTGCACGGCAGGGCGGACCGTGTTCAAGGTATGGAGTCCCCCGGCAGAGCGCATAGAACTGTTTCTGTATAAGGATGGGACTGCCGATGTTTGTATGTGCAAGGAGATGCGGCGGAAAGAAAAAGGGGTATGGGAAATCGCGTTTGACGAGAGCCTGCATGGCATGTACTATGATTTTGCGGTATGGATGGACGGGAAGTCATTGCGGACGGCGGATCCTTATGCGGTGGGCTGCAACTGCAACGGAACCCGGAGTATGGTAGTGGATTTACGGCTGACCGACCCGGAGGGATTTGCGGAGGATAAGGCGCCGGCGCAGGAAAACGAACGGATTATCTACGAGCTGCATATCAAAGATTTTTCCCACGACCGGGATAGCGGGGTGCCGGAGGCTTACCGCGGGAAATATAAAGCGTTTGCCGTAACGGGGGAAAACGGGGAGCTTCCCGTCTGTATGGAGCATCTGAAAGGATTGGGTGTTACCCATGTGCATCTTCTGCCTTTTTTTGATTTTGCTTCCGTGGATGAGGCGGGAGACGGGAACCAGTTTAACTGGGGGTATGACCCGTTGAATTATAATGTGCCGGAAGGTTCTTACGCCACGGATGTAACGGACGGGACGGTTCGCATCCGGGAATGCAAGGAGATGATACAGGCTTTGCACGCCAACGGGATACGTGTGGTGATGGATGTGGTGTATAACCATACCTACCGGTATGATTCCTGGCTGCAAAGAATGGCGCCGGAATATTATTACCGCTATTATGAGGACGGGAGTCTGGCGGACGGTTCTGCCTGCGGCAATGACATTGCGGCAGGAAAGCATATGGTGGATAATTATATTGCGGATTCCGTTATGTACTGGGCGAAGGAATACCATATGGACGGATTCCGGTTTGACCTGATGGGACTGCTGACGGTGGAACTGATGAACCGGATTAAGACGGAACTGGACAGGGAATTCGGGGAAGGGGAAAAGCTGTTGTACGGGGAACCGTGGTCGGCGGCAGAATCCCCCATGGAAAGCGGGAAAAGGGCGGCGTCAAAGAAAAATGCGGACGGTCTGACGGACGGGATAGCCATATTCTGCGACGATACGCGGGATGCCATTAAAGGGGATGTATTCAAGGAGAAGGAACCCGGATTTGTAAACGGGGGAAAGGGTTTGGAAAAAGAAGTGCTCCATGCCGTTACGGGGTGGCGCGACGGCGGCGGGGCGTTTTGTCCCAAGAGCTGCAGTCAGATTATCAATTATGTATCCGCGCACGATAATTTTACCCTGTGGGATAAGCTGGTGCTGACCATGCATGACGATGATGCGGATTTTACCTGCCGTTACGGGGACGTACTGGCGGCGAATAAGCTGGCGGCATTTATGTATTTTACCTGTCAGGGAAATGTGTTTTTCCAGGCGGGGGAGGAATTCGGCAGGACGAAGCTGGGAGAAGACAACAGCTATTGTTCCCCGCCGGAGCTGAACATGCTCCGCTGGCGTCAGGCGGAGGAGTTTAAGGAACTGGTGGATTATTATAAGGGGCTAATCCGGCTGCGGAAAAAGCTGCCCGCCTTATACGACAAATCCCCGTCCGCCGCATCGCGTATTACGGACGGGAAGGTGCACAGAGCAGGAGTGGTATCTTTCCGGGCGGACAACAGGGAGCCGGAGGACGGCGGAAGATGGAAGGAGCTGTTGATTGTTTACAATGGGTCTTCCCGCGGATATACTTTGGAACTGCCGGAAGGGGAATGGGAGCTCTTGGCGGACGGAAAGGAAACGGACTGCCGCAGGACGCCGGAGACGGCGGGAAAAGGCGTGCGGGTGGACGCACGCAGCGGTATGATGCTGGGACGTATATAAGTTTGAAGCTAATTCCCGTGTGCAATGAACTAGGGACTGTGGCATATTGGCAAACGCCACGTTTTGTGGGAAAAGGCGCCTGTGTTGACGGGAGCACCGGTGCAGGGAAAGGAAGACGGTTATGAAGTTTCTATACGGAAAACAGGATTGGAAGACGTTTGAACGGGGGGAGGAGAACTGTTACCTGATGACGAATGGTTTGGGAGGGTTTTCCTCCCTGACCGTGACCGGCTCCTGCAGCCGGAACGACCATGCGGTGTTGATGGCATGTGTGCATTCGCCGAACCACCGTTACAATATGATTCACCGTTTGGAGGAGGTATTGCGGGTCGGGGACCGTGAAGTGCATATTTCCAGCCAGGATAACGGGGAAAATAACGGGAGGGAGGAAGGCTGGCTTTACCAGACCGGATTTTCTTACGGAGATTATCCGCAATGGACATACCTTGTGGACGGCGTGGAGGTAGTGAGAACCATTGCCTTGGCGCAGGGCAGCAATACGGTAGGGATATCTTACGAAATCCGCAACTTTTCCGGTAAGGACGTGAAACTGGATGTTTACCCGCATCTGCAGTTTGTGCCGAAAGGGACGCTGCTCGACAAAGGGCAGGAGTTCGTGGTAGAGGGGAACAAAATCAGCGCGGGCGGTCAGTCACTTTTTGTATCCACGGACGGGACATTCCGTGAATTGCCGCTGCGGTTCCATGATTCCCTGTTTTATGCTTATGATATCTGTGACGGACGGCCGGAAACGGGCTGCACGGCGGTAAATCATGTGGTATCGTTAGAAGTCCCCGCACAGCGGGGAACGCTGCCTTTGGGGAAGACGCTCCAAATGGTATACGGGATGTGCGGTACGGGAGCGGAGCCGGACCGGGAACCGGAACTCCCTTCCATGGAAGAAATCATAAGCGGAGTGGAGGCGTACCGGAACGGTCTGCGTAAACAGGCAGGCTTTCCGGACGGTACGGCGGCGGTACTGGCGGCGGGCGCCAACCAGTTCGTCTCCCACCGGGAATCGACGGGAAAGAAAACGATTTTGGCGGGATTCCCCTTTTTTGAGGATTGGGGAAGGGATACGATGATTGCCGTAAGCGGATGCTGCCTGGCAACCAGGCAGTACGGGACGGCTAAGAGCATCTTACAGACCTTCATGACATACTGCCAAAAAGGACTGATGCCCAACCTGTTTCCGGAGGGAAGCAATGCGGCAAGGTATAATACGGTGGATGCGGCGCTATTGTTTCTGATTGCGGTGTATGAGTATTACGGGAAAACGAAAGATGCCGATTTTGTAAAGAGCGCTTACGGAACCATGGCGGAAATTGTGGAATGGTATGAAAAAGGGACGGATTTCGGAATCAAAATGGATGAAGACGGATTGATTATGGCGGGAAGCGGCTATGACCAGGTGACATGGATGGATGTCCGGGTAGGCGATATCCTGCCGACGCCCAGGCATGGAAAGCCGGTGGAAATCAATGCTTATTGGTATAATGCGCTGCGCATTATGGAAGAATTTGCCCCGTTTGGCATCGGGGACGGTAAGGACTATGGGCGGATGGCGGAACATGTGAAGGAGAGTTTTGGGGCAAAATTTTGGAATGAAGGGGCGGGTTGTTTAAAGGATGTGCTGTCCGGTACGGCGGCGGACAACCAAATCCGCTGCAACCAGATTTGGGCGGTATCCCTTCCGTTTTCGGTTCTTTCCCCGGAGAGGGAGAGACAGGTGGTGGAAGTGGTATTCCGCGAGCTGTACACGCCCTACGGCTTGCGGACGTTAAGCCCGCAGGATAAGGAGTTCCATGCTTTTTACGGCGGAAAACAATTAGAAAGGGATCTTGCCTACCACCAGGGAACGGTGTGGGTGTTCCCGTTGGGCGGGTATTATTTGGCATATTTAAAGGTAAACGGATATTCGGAGGAAGCGAAAGCATATGTGCGCAGGCAGTTGGAAGTGATGGACGCCGCCCTGCGGGAAGGCTGTATCGGGCAAATGCCGGAGATTTACGACGGGGGAAATCCGGTATCTTCCAAAGGGTGTTTTGCGCAGGCTTGGAGCGTTGGGGAACTATTGCGTGTGTACGATGCCCTGCGGTGAGCGGGGAATATCACTATTGAGCGGGCAATCAAAAAAGCTAACAGCTTCATCGGCTGTTTTATACTCATGGCGTTGGAACAGCTTTTTGGCCAGAGCTTGTATCTTGATTAAATCCGTTTTTGGATGACTTTCCAAAATTGGAAATTATACTTTCTAGTACTACAGCGAACCTTTAGAAAGACCACGCTTTCTAAAAGTTCGCTGTAGTACTAGAGCGTGTTTGAAAATTCATTCCTGCAATCTGCCGCCCCACTTTACGCCCTA
>CANTGP010000119.1 GCA_947653315.1 uncultured Lachnospiraceae bacterium | reverse complement strand
GCTGATCCCGGAGGACTAAAATCTCCTGCGGCATTCACCAAATTCCCCTGCATGATGTTCGGTATTCCGGGTGCGGCGCTGGCAATGATCCATACGGCAAAAGAAGGCAAAAAGAAAGTTGCCATCGGTTTGGTGGCTTCATCGGCAGTCTGCGCATTTGTCTGCGGCGTAACGGAGCCTTTTGAATTCGGATTTATGTTCCTTGCACCGGCATTGTATTTAATTTACGCATTACTGTATGGTATTTTCACTTTCGTAACGACGCTGCTGGGGTTCCGTGCAGGATTCAGTTTCTCGGCAGGCGCGACGGACCTCGTATTCTCGGCATCGCTTCCGGCGGCAGAGAAAACATGGCTGATCCTGCCCCTTGGTTTGGCGGCATTTGTGGTATTCTATGTGGTATTCCGTTTTGCCATCGTGAAATTCGACTTAAAGACACCCGGAAGGGAAGACGACGATGTGGAAGCGGAGAAAAAAGCGGTTCTGTCCAACAGCGATTTCGCACAGGTGGCGGCGATCGTTTTGGAAGGCTTGGGCGGTAAAGCCAACGTGGTTTCCCTGGATAACTGTATTACGAGACTGCGCCTTGAAATCAAGGATTACACGCAGGTGGATGAAAAGAAAATCAAATCGGCAGGCGTTGCAGGCGTTATGAGACCGAGTAAGAACGCCGTACAGGTCATTGTCGGAACAAAAGTACAGTTTGTGGCGGATGAAATGAAGAAAATGTTATAAGGCATCTTCCTTTGGGTGCCCGTGTGCATAAAGAGAAGGCGGTCCTGGCAGGACCGCCTTCTTTGTACACAGCCCCATGCGTCCGCTTCCAAACACAATATCCCAAACCGAACCGTTACGCTAAGGAACATGCCATATCATAACTGAATTGACATCCTTCCCAAAATAATGATAAAATGAAGCACAGCAGGAAAATTATTCAGAAGTCAGGAGGACTTTTTATGCCGAAGAGAACAGATATCCATAAAGTGCTTATTATTGGTTCGGGACCGATTATCATAGGACAGGCCTGTGAATTTGATTATTCCGGAACACAGGCGTGCAAAGCATTGCGCAGGCTGGGATACGAAATCGTACTTGTCAATTCCAATCCGGCGACCATCATGACGGACCCGGAAACCGCGGATGTGACATATATCGAGCCTTTGAACGTGGAACGTTTGGAGCAGATTATTGAAAAGGAACGGCCGGATGCTTTGCTGCCGAATTTAGGCGGACAGTCCGGGCTGAATCTTTGCGCCGAATTGCATAAGGCGGGTATTTTGGAAAAATACCATGTGCAGGTGATCGGCGTGCAGGTGGATGCCATCGAGCGCGGGGAGGACCGGATTGAATTTAAGAAGACCATGGATAAGCTGGGTATCGAAATGGCACGCAGTGAAGTGGCGTATTCCGTGGAGGAGGCGCTTGCCATTGCGGAAGGGCTTGGCTATCCGGTGGTGCTGCGTCCCGCTTATACCATGGGCGGCGCAGGCGGAGGGCTTGTTTATAATAAAGAAGAATTAAAGACGGTCTGTGCAAGGGGACTCCAGGCGAGCCTGGTGGGACAGGTTTTGGTGGAGGAATCCATTCTTGGCTGGGAAGAACTGGAGCTTGAAGTGGTCCGTGATGCGGACAACAATATCATTACGGTCTGCTTTATCGAAAACATTGACCCATTGGGGGTTCATACCGGCGATTCCTTCTGTTCCGCCCCCATGCTGACCATTTCCGAAGAATGCCAAAAGAGACTGCAGGAGCAGGCATATAAAATCGTGGAATCCGTGCAGGTCATCGGAGGAACAAATGTTCAGTTTGCCCATGATCCGGTTTCGGACCGTATCATTGTCATAGAGATTAATCCCCGTACATCCCGTTCTTCCGCACTGGCATCCAAAGCCACCGGATTTCCCATCGCCCTGGTGTCCGCCATGCTGGCGGCGGGGCTGACATTAAAGGATATTCCCTGCGGTAAATACGGGACGCTGGACCGGTATGTGCCGGACGGCGATTATGTGGTGATTAAATTTGCCCGTTGGGCATTTGAGAAATTCAAAGGAGTGGAGGATAAACTGGGGACGCAGATGCGTGCCGTGGGCGAGGTAATGAGCATCGGCAAGACTTATAAGGAAGCCTTCCAAAAAGCCATCCGCTCGTTGGAAACGGGGCGTTACGGTTTGGGACATGCGTCTGATTTTGATTCCCTTTCCAAAGAAGAATTGCTGCACCGGTTGATTACCCCTTCCAGCGAACGGCATTTCCTGATGTATGAAGCGTTGCGGAAAGGGGCTGCCGTGGAGGAAATCCATGAGATTACCAAGGTGAAGGCTTATTTCATCGAACAGATGAAGGAACTGGTGGAGGAGGAAGAAGCGCTGCTTAAGTACAGGGGCGCGCTGCCGGAGGACGGGGCGCTGATTGCCGCGAAGAAGGACGGTTTTTCCGATAAGTATTTAAGCCGTCTGCTGCAGGTGCCGGAGGAGGATATCCGTAACCGGCGCATTGCCCTTGGGGTGGAGGAAACATGGGAGGGCGTCCATGTCAGCGGTACGCCGGACAGCGCTTATTATTTTTCTACCTATAACGGGCAGGATAAGTGTCCCGTGCATACGGATAAACCGAAAATCATGATTTTGGGAGGGGGACCGAACCGGATCGGACAGGGGATTGAGTTTGATTACTGCTGTGTACATGCGGCGATGGCGCTTAAGAAACTGGGGTTCGAGACCATTATCGTAAACTGCAATCCGGAAACGGTTTCCACCGATTACGACACTTCCGATAAGCTGTATTTTGAGCCGCTTACGTTGGAGGACGTGTTAAGCATATATAAAAAAGAAAAACCCCTTGGCGTGATTGCACAGTTTGGCGGGCAGACACCGTTAAACCTTGCTTCGGAGCTGGAAAAGAACGGGGTGCGGATATTAGGGACTTCCCCTTCCGTTATCGACTTGGCGGAAGACAGGGACCAGTTCCGCGCCATGATGGAAAAGCTGGAGATTCCCATGCCGGAATCCGGCATGGCGGCCACGGTGGAAGATGCCCTTGCCATTGCGGGGAAGATAGGGTATCCCGTGATGGTGCGTCCTTCTTATGTCCTTGGCGGCAGGGGGATGGAAGTGGTGTACGATGACGAGAGCATGGTGGAGTACATGAGGGCGGCTGTGGGCGTGACGCCGGACCGGCCGATTCTGATTGACCGTTTCTTAAACCACGCCACGGAATGTGAAGCGGATGCCATCAGCGACGGGGAGCACGCTTTTGTGCCTGCCGTTATGGAGCATATCGAGCTTGCGGGTATCCATTCCGGCGATTCGGCATGTATTATTCCGTCGGTACACATTCCGGAGGAAACCGTGGCGGTCATTAAGGAGTATACAAGGAAGATTGCGGAGGAAATGCATGTCAAAGGGTTGATGAACATGCAGTATGCCATTGAAAACGGAAAGGTTTTCGTATTGGAGGCGAATCCGAGGGCTTCACGAACGGTGCCTTTGGTGTCCAAAGTCTGCAACATCCGTATGGTGCCGTTGGCGACGGAGATCATTACGGCAGAGCTGACCGGATGCCCGTCGCCGGTACCGGGGTTAAAGGAACAGGTTATTCCGAATTACGGGGTGAAGGAAGCCGCTTTCCCCTTCAACATGTTCCCGGAGGTGGATCCCGTTTTGGGACCCGAAATGCGTTCCACAGGGGAAGTACTTGGGTTATCCAAGTCTTACGGGGAGGCTTTCTTTAAGGCGCAGGAGGCGGTACAGTCCAAACTGCCGCTGGAAGGGACCGTATTGATTTCCGTGAATAAAAAGGATAAGGACGAAGTGGTGGAAGTGGCAAGGAGTCTTGCAAACGACGGTTTCCGTATTGTGGCTACCGGAGGGACTTACGACCTGATTACCGCTGCCGGCATTCCGGCGAAAAAGGCGAAGAAACTTTATGAAGGACGCCCGAATGTGGGTGATATGATTACAAACGGGGATTTTGACTTGATTATTAACTCACCGGTCGGAAAAGACAGTGTCCATGACGACAGTTATTTAAGGAAAGCGGCAGTGAAGGCGAAGACTCCTTATATTACCACGGTTGCCGCCGCAAAAGTGACTGCGGAGGGAATTCATTATTTAAAAACCCACGGTGGAAGCGAAATCCGGTCGCTGCAGGAATTGCATGGCGAGATACATGATAAGGTAAATGCCTGAAAAGGAAGACGGATCTTTGACCGGGGGATGGAAAATGGATAGAAAGAAGTGGATGGGAAAATTCCTTTTGGAAAACCGTGCCGTTGCCGTGATTGCGGTGTTGTTTCTTGCTACCGCCATCATTGGGGTATGCGGGATGCATTACAGCCTGTTGGACAGTGCCCGCGTACTGGGACGCGATTTGGTGGGAAGCTATATCCGTGATGAGGAACTGAACCTTGCCAAATACCAAAATCAGATTCATTTGGGAATGATTTATTTAAAGGAAATGGATGAGCAGGATGCCGGAATCGGGGAAAAGGAAGAATGGATCAGGGATTATTTTAAGAAATTAAGAGAAGCCCTGCCCAGTGACGGCGTATCCGCCTACGCCGTTTTGGACGGCGTATTGATTGCAGAGACGCCCTGGGACGGTATGGAGGCGTATGATTATACGCAAAGCGTGTGGCACCAAAAAGCGCTTGCGGCACAAGGGGAGGTTATTTTTACCGACGTATACCACGGTGCGGCAAGGGAAGATTGGGTAGTGTCCATGGCAGCCGTCCAGCCGGAAACCGGGGATGCCATTATCCTGGACTTGACGCAGGAGACTTTTTTGTCGTTCCATGAGAAACAAAGCCTGCCGGAAGATGCATCGTATTATGTATGCGATACCAGCGGGAGGCTGATTTACAGCAATACGCATTTCCGTGTTTCGGAAGATGATGCCGTTTCATTTGCCGGAAGCCTTTTTGGGGCGGTACGGAACGGAGCCATTACGGAACGGGAAAATACCGTCACCGGTTTGGACGGCGAAAAGCGGGGGGTTTATTACGCTTGGGTGAGCAACGGATGGTTTGCCATCATGACAATGACCCATGATGCCCTGTTAAAAGGGCTGAGGACAGTTTTTGTCTGGTATATCGCCGTTTTTTTCCTGTTTTTGGTTACGGCGGCGGCTTTTGGTTATAAAAACCGGCAGCTTTTAAGGGAAGTGAGGAAGGAGAGGGAAATCGTACAATCCCTGGGAAATTCCTATTATGCTTTCTACCGTGTGAACGTAAAGAACAATTGTTATGAAATTATCAAAGGGTCTGAATACATCAATGCCAAGCTGCCGACGAAAGGGGAATATACGGATTTGTTACATACGCTTGCCGGTATTATGGATGAGGAAAGCGGGCTGGAATTTTTGAAAAGTTTTTCAACCGAAAGGTTGAAGGAACTCATCCGGCAGAAAACGGAAGGTTTTGGCGGCGATTTCCTGCGGCGGTTCGGGGAGGAATACCGGTGGGTTAACGTAAGCCTGTTAACGGATGAAATCCTTGGAGATGAGGAAGGGGTCATCTGTTTCCGTAAAATCCATGAGGAGAAGCAGCACCAAAGTGAGTACCAAAAACTGCTGCAGGATGCGCTGGCATCGGCAGAGATGAGCGAAAAGTCCCAAAGGCAGTTTTTCGCCAGTATGAGCCATGAAATGAAGACGCCGTTAAACATTATCATCGGAATGGCGGACATGGCGCAGCGTCCGGGTGCGGGAAGGGATAAAATCAAAGAGTGTTTGGACAAAATCAAGGGTTCCGCCAGACAGTTGGCAGCGCTGATTAATGATATTTTGGAGAATTCCCGTTTGGACAAAGGCGTGTGGGAACAGGAACAGCGTTTTTTTGATATTGAGGATGCGGTATTGGACTGCACGGAGGATTTTAGCGTTCAGGCGGAAGCGGAAGACAAAGATTTTATGGTGGATATACGGATTTCCGACAAAAGGGTCAGGGGGAACCATTTATACCTTGCGCAGATTTTGAACCAGCTTCTTTCCAATGCGATGAAATATACCCGTGCCGGGGACCGGATTAAGGTAAAGGTGCTCCAGGCAGGAGAGGGGGAAAATCTGCGGTTCCATGTTATCGTGGAAGATACGGGGATTGGCATGCCGGAGGAATTCCTTCCGAAGCTGTTCGAGCCCTATGCCACGGTGAAGCGGTTCGGGAAACAGAAAAGCGGAAAAGGACTGGGGCTTGCCATCGTGAAAAACCTTGTGACACAAATGGGAGGCGCCATCCATGTCCAAAGCGAACTTGGAAAGGGGACGGTTTTTCATGTAACGCTGCCGTTTGCGCTTAAGGAGCGGGAAAATGAAAAAACCGCAGGGGATGGGCAAAGCATTGGGGAAATTCTGCCTGAGGAAGACGGCGGTTTACCGGTTGGGGGTCCAAAACCGGATGCCGGGGAGGAAACGCCGGCCGGTAGGATGGAAAACGGATTAAAGGGATGCCGTATTCTTGTGGCGGAGGATAATCCGTTAAACATGGAGATTGCGGTGGAGCTTTTACATATGGCGGGTGCGGAAGTGGAATGCGCGGTGAACGGGCAGGAAGCGGTGGAGCTTTTTGAAAAATCCAAGCCCGGTTATTATGATGCGGTGGTATTGGATATGCAGATGCCGGTATTGGACGGCTGCGGTGCGGCGGAGGCAATCCGCAGGATGGACCGCCCCGATGCACGTATTGTGCCGATTGCGGCACTGACGGCAAATACGCTGGCAGAGGATGTGGCGCGCACCGCCCATGCGGGCATGAACGTTCACCTTGCCAAACCGGTCATGGCGGAAAAATTATGGGAGACCTTGAACGGTTTGATTACCGAAGCGGATAAGAAAAAGGAGGATGCAAAATGATTTACAGAAAATTTCAGGATTTAAAATTATCGGCCCTCGGTTTGGGCGCCATGCGTCTGCCGGTACAGGACGGTGACGATGCAAAAATCGACGAGGCAAAGACGGCGGAGATGGTTGCCTATGCCATGAAAGAAGGCATTAATTATTATGATACCGCCTGGGGATACCATGGGGGAAATTCGGAAACCGTCATGGGAAAAGTGCTGGCGGATTATCCGAGGGAGGATTTTTACCTGGCATCGAAGTTTCCCGGTTATGACCTTTCCAATATGGGAAAGGTGGAGGAAATTTTTGAAAAGCAGTTGGAAAAGTGCCGGGTCGAATATTTTGATTTCTATCTGTTCCATAATGTATGCGAAATGAATATCGATGCGTATTTGGATCCCAAATACGGGATTTATGATTACCTGACGGAGCAGAAGAAGAAGGGGCGCATCCGTCATTTGGGATTTTCCGCCCATGGGGACATTGCGGTGATGAAGCGCTTTTTGGATGCTTACGGGCAGTCCATGGAATTCGGGCAGATTCAGTTAAACTGGCTGGACTGGACATTCCAGAACGCCAAAGGGAAAGTGGAGCTGTTAAAGGAATACCATATCCCGGTATGGGTAATGGAGCCGCTGCGCGGAGGTAAGCTGGCATCCCTTCCGAAAGAGGATACGGAAAAATTGCGGGAATTCCGTTCTTTTGAAACGGTTCCGGCATGGGCGTTCCGGTTTTTACAGGGGATGCCGGAAGTGAAAATGATTCTTTCCGGTATGTCCGACATGGATCAATTGAAAGAAAACATTAATACATTTACATTTGAAGAACCTTTGACGGCGGAGGAAAAGGCGGCGCTCCTTTCCATCGCGGACAAAATGCTGGGGAAGAAAATCCTGCCCTGTACGGCTTGCCGTTACTGTGTCAGCCATTGTCCGAAAGGCCTGGATATTCCTTCCCTTTTGAAACTGTATAATGAGCATTCTTATACGGAAGGCGGATTTATTGCGCCCATGGCATTGATGGCGGTGCCGGAGGAAAAACGGCCGGATGCCTGTGTGGGATGTAAAAGCTGTGAAGCGGTATGCCCGCAGCAGATTAAGATTTCCGAAGCAATGGCGGATTTTGCGGGGATGATGTAAGTGATGGATTTATTTGAATATATGAGAAATACCAACATGGAGAAAGAGTCGCCCCTGGCGGCAAGGCTGCGCCCGAAAACGTTGGAGGAAGTGGTCGGGCAGCAGCATATCATCGGGAAGGATAAGCTGCTTTACCGTGCCATTAAGGCGGATAAGCTCAGTTCCATCCTGTTTTACGGACCTCCCGGAACGGGGAAAACCACGCTGGCGAAAGTCATAGCCAATACCACCAGTGCGGAGTTTACCCAAATCAACGCCACGGTGGCGGGCAAGAAGGACATGGAGGAAGTAATCGCAAAGGCAAAGGACGT